>DATCAX010000795.1:0-10483 GCA_036512375.1 Candidatus Angelobacter sp.
GAATGACAAGATCATGAAAGCCCGTGAGGCGGTCGTCGAGTTCTTCAAGACGGCCAACCCGCAGGATGAATTTTTCATGATCACGTTCAATGATCGGCCGGAATTACGGGCGGATTTTACGAAATCAGTGGAAGATATTCAGGGCAAGCTGGTCTACACCGTGCCCCAGGGCAGCACCGCCATGCTCGATGCCATTTATATGGGCGTAAGCAAGATGAAAGATGCGCGCAACAGCAAAAAAGCCTTGCTGATCATCTCCGATGGCGGTGATAACCACAGCCGTTACACCGAAAACGAAATTAAATCCATGGTTAAAGAGGCCGACGTGCAGATTTACTCGATCGGCATCTTCAGCCTGTCGCCTTCGCAGCCGGAAGAGATCGCCGGCCCGGCGCTGTTGACCGAAATTTCACAAGTTACCGGCGGACGCTTGTTCACCATCAACAACCCCAATGAACTTGCGGATGTGGCTACAAAAATTGGAATAGAGCTGCGCAACCAATATGTGCTCGGCTACCGTCCAAACAACAAGGTTAAGGACGGCCATTGGCGCAAGATCAAAGTGAAGCTTAATCCACCCAAGGGGTTGCCGCATCTAAATGTCTATGCCAGAACGGGATACTATGCGCCTTCGCAATAAACAAGTTGTCGGAACAATGTTCTTTGTGCTTCTGGGCGCGACCTCTTTTTGGGGAACCCAGGGCCCAACCACCCAGCCCCAGCAAAACCAACAGCGAGTTCAGGCCACACCCATCCCCTCAGACATTGATCCGTCTGATCCGGCATTACCGGCGTGGGCTAAACCGGCTGCACCCGCTCCTGGCGCTGCCAGTGCTTCCAAGCCGACTACGCCCGCGAACGTGCCGCCGGGGAAACAACAGACTGGCGAAGGAGCTGTTGGCACAGTGACCCGTAATGGCGATCAGTTCACTATTCGCTCACAGGTGAATGAGGTGACTCTATCGGCCACGGTGCTCGATGTCAGGCGGCATTTGGTCACCAACCTGGCGCCCACCAACTTCGCGGTTTATGAGGACAATCAGCCGCAGAAGATTACCTCATTCAGGCGAGAAGATATTCCTGTTTCCATTGGCATCGTTGTGGATAATTCCGGCTCAATGCGCACGAAACGTACCGCGGTTACCAAGGCCGTTCTCAACTTGATCCAGGCCAGCAATCCCCAGGATGAGGTTTTCGTCGTGAACTTCAATGACGATCCTTATCTCGACCAGGACTTCACTAACAAACTGGATCCCCTTCGCGAAGCATTGGATCGCGTGGATTCCCGGGGTGGCACCGCGCTGTATGACGCCGTGATCGCCTCCGCCGATCATCTGGCCAAAGGCGCCAAAAAGGAAAAGAAGGTTCTGTTGGTAGTGACTGACGGAGTCGATAACGAGAGCCGCGAATCGCTCGAATCAGCGATCAGGAAGGTCCAGGACGACAATGGTCCGACGATCTATACGATCGGCATTCTGGGTGACGAGCCAGGAATAAAGAGAGCCAAGCGCGCACTGCAAAGCCTCTCTGACCAGACCGGTGGCGTTGCGTTCTTTCCCAAGGATCTGGTGGAAGTGGATGAGATCAGCCAGGAAGTGGCGCGCGATATCCGCAACCAATACAGCCTTACTTACAAGCCGAGCAACCCGCGCAGCAATGGCGGATATCGCAAAGTGAAAGTGGAAGCGCGCGCACCAGGCTACAAAGACCTGCAGGTGCGTACTCGTGACGGTTACTTTGCCGATGAGAAACGCACGGCGTCAACTAAACAGTAAAGGGCCTGACTCTTGTGAAGGGCGGCGATTCCAAAAGCTGAAGCGCGTTTCGGCTACGTGAGGGCGCTCTGTTTTTTTCCAAAGAATCAAAGACTAATCGCGGCTGCTGCCGGTACAAACGCTGCGATTTCTTCCACTGGCAATGGCGGGAGGTTCGCCATATCCATCTGGCCCCGGGGAAGGTCAGAAATCAAGCGCAGGGATTGGTTGATGCTTTCAGCAAATTGTATCCTTGTCTTCTGCAGCTTGCGTGCATAGACGGCAGCCACGCGGCACAGCAGAAATGGATTGGCGATGGTGCTTCCTGCTGCAAAAACCTTCGAGGACCGAGTACTTGTGTCAATTTTCATAAGCTTCCCTCGCTTCTTCATCGTCGTGTAACTTGTGCTCTGGCGACTCTTGCTCTTCGCAGTGATCTTCCGGCAATTCGGCCTGCGCGCCGGATTTTGAATGGAACGGCAATATCGCGTGCAACATACACAGCCTTCTTGAATCTTTATGCTAAGGGGCAAAACTCCAGAGGAACTGACTTAGTTTCAGCAGGTCTGAAGAGTAAGGAAGGATACTTGCTCACTTTTGAAGGTACTCCGTTTGAGACACACTGTCAATTATCGAAAGACACCGTTGGCAGTCGCTAGTCCCGTGTTTCTAACAAATTGCCAATGAAAAGCCTCATCGGTTTGACCATATTGCTCTCCCTCCCGTACTCTAAAAAAAGTCTGCTATGAGTCGACTCCGTGTGGCCGAAAACATCACCGAACTGGTTGGGCAAACTCCAATGCTCCATTTTCGCCGGATCGTTCCAGAAGACGCCGCGGACGTCTTTGCCAAGCTGGAATATCTGAATCCGGGCGGCAGCGTAAAAGACAGGGCCGCCATCGGCATGATCAAGAAAGCAGAAGAGCAGGGCTTGTTGAAGCCTGGATCGACCATTGTGGAGGCCACGGCAGGGAATACTGGTGTTGGTCTGGCGCTGATTGGCGTGAATAAAGGTTACCGGGTGGTGGTTTGCGTGCCGGAAAAGTTTGCCGAAGAAAAAGTCAAAATCATGCGCGCTCTGGGGGCGGAAGTCGTCCGAACCCCGGATGAGGCGGGAATGCAGGGCGCAATTGCCAAGGCCAAAGAGCTCGCCGCCAAAATTCCCGGATCGTTTACCGCTCTCCAGTTTGAAAACCCTTCCAATCCTGACTTTCATCAAAAAACCACTGCTGAAGAGATTTTTGAACAATTACAGGGCGCGATTGACGCTGTGGTAATTGGCGTTGGCACAGGCGGGACATTTACAGGAGTGGCCCGCTTTATGAAACAGAAATTACCGGGCGTGTATTGCGCTGCCGTTGAGACAGAGGGATCGGTCCTGGGCGGTGGTCCAAAAGGACCTCACAAAGTGGAGGGCATTGGATCCAGCTTTATTCCCAAAACCTTTGATCCCACCGTGTGCGACGAGGTCATCATGGTTACAGACAAGGACGCCTTTGATACCGTGGCGCAACTTGCGCGCCTTGAAGGCGTTCTTGGCGGGTCTAGCGCAGGAGCCAATGTTTTCGCAGCTCTTCAAGTTGCTCGAAAGCTGGGCAAGGGCAAGCGGGTGGTGACGATTATCCCTGACTCCGCCGAACGCTACATGTCAAAAAACATTTTCGAAGGCGGAGAGTAAGGGACTAACCGCCAGACCGAGCAAGGCGCCAACCATGGCGCAATTCAGGAGCGAACACGATGGCAAAGAAGAAATCCGCGAGCGGGACAAGGCGCGGCAACGGCAAAATTGGCTTTTCCACCGCTTGTATTCACACCGGCCAGGATCCCGATCCTTCAACAGGAGCCATTGTTGTCCCCATTTTCGCTACCTCGACCTACGTTCAGGAGGGAATCGGCAAGAACAAAGGCTACGAGTACGCGCGCGTTTCCAATCCTACGCGCACCCAGTTGGAAACCAACCTCGCAGCACTGGAAGGCGCAACTTCAGCTCATGTGTTTGCCAGCGGCATGGCGGCCATTACCGCAATTGCCCAGTGCTTTCTAAAGCAGGGCGATCACCTGATTTGCGGACACAATGTGTATGGTGGAGTGCCCCGATTTTTCAACCAGGTGATGGGCAATTACGGCGTGGAGTTCAGTTATGTGGATACTTCTGACCTGGATGCCGTGAAAAAGGCCATGCGCCGGAACACACGCATCGTCTGGGTTGAAACACCGACCAATCCTCTGATGGTGTTAACTGACATCAAGGAAGTCGCCAGGATCGCTCACTCCGGAGGCGCTGAACTGGCAGTGGACAATACTTTCATGTCGCCCTATTTTCAGCGTCCGCTTGAATTTGGCGCGGACATGGTAATGCATTCCACCACGAAGTTTCTAAACGGACACAGCGACGGAATCGGTGGCATGATTGCCGCATCCAAACCGATTCACGCGGAAAAACTGGCTTTTATGCAGAAGGCTTCCGGCGCGATCCTGTCACCTTTCGAATGCTGGCTGGTCCTGCGCGGCGTAAAATCTCTGGCGGTGCGGATGGAAAAACACGATGAGAATGGCCGTGCGGTCGCCGACTTCCTGCGCAACCACTCCAAAGTGAAGCAGGTGCTCTATCCCGGGTTCTCGGATCATCCGCAGCATGCGCTGGCGAAGCGCCAGATGACCGGCTTTGGTTCCATGATCACATTTGAGACCGGATCGTTCCGGAACGCCAAGAAGATGCTGGCGAAGGTGCGTGTGTGCTCGCTGGCTGAATCACTGGGAGGCGTCGAGACCTTGATCTCCCATCCGGCCACCATGACGCACGCCGCCCTGGGCGAAAAGGGAAGAAAGGAAATCGGACTCACGGATGGAATGGTCCGTATTTCGGTGGGCATTGAAGACGTGGACGATCTTTTAGCCGATCTTGACCAGGCGCTGGCGGCAATCTGAGTATCAGCTGACGTTCTCGGCGATCCAACTGAGGTATTCCTGGCTGCCCGCAGCCACTTCCAGCATCACGAACTCTGGAAGGTCATAGGAATGCAGTTCCTTCACGGCATCGCGTACCCTTTCGAAAAGGTCGGCCTGCGTTTTGATCACGAGCAGCCATTCTTCTGCAGTTTCTATCTTGCCCTGCCAGCGGTAAATCGATTCGATCTGGGGCACAATGTTCACGCAGGCAGCCAGACGGCGGTCCACCAAAGCTTGCGCGATCTTGCGGCCTTCTTCCTGCGAACCGGTAGTGGTGAGTACGATGCGAGCGTTCGTCATGGATGCCTCTGTTCGAGTTTATCAACCGGTAGGCCCGCGCGGCATCCTTGTCCCGACAGGTTTAATATCAATTAGCGCGATCTTAAAACCATTTGCGAAGGGATTGCACCTAACCGGAGTTCTGTTATGACCACAACAATTAAATTTGGTACTTCCGGCTGGCGCGCGATTATCGCCGAAGAGTTCACCGTCGACAATGTGCGACGGGCTGTTACCGGCATTGCACAATATGTGGCGTCCAGAAAGCCCAGCGGCGCTCGCGTCATTGTGGGACGCGACCCCCGCTACATGGGAGAGCGCTTTGTCAGCATAGCCGCCGAAGTGCTGAGTTCTTTTGGCGTGCAGCCGCTGGTTATCGCCGAGCCTGCTCCCACTCCTGCAATTTCTTACGAGGTCATTCGATCGCAGGCCGAGGGAGCCATCAATTTCACGGCGTCTCATAATCCTCCGGAATATAGCGGCATTAAGTTCTCCACGCCGGACGGCGCCCCGGCACTGCCCGAAGCTACTAGCGCCATTGAAGCGCTGATCGCAGGCAATGGCGAGTCTGTGTCGGCCCCGCCGGCGGCGAAGGGTACCGCAGGAACCATCGACCCTAAGTCTGCTTATCTCGTGCGCCTCAAGGAAATCATTGATCTTCCTCTCGTTCGGGCGTCAGGATTAAGAGTTGTCTTTGATCCACTCTGGGGTGCGGCCCGAGGCTATTCTGACGAACTCTTGCGGGACGCAGGCATTCCGGTTTCCACGGTCCATGACGTCCGCGATGTCCTTTTTGGCGGCCATGCGCCCGAGCCTGAGGGCCATCTTCTGAATGAAATGCGCCAGAAGATGAAAGAAACAGGCGCTCGCATTGGCATTGCAACGGACGGTGACGCTGATCGTTTCGGAATCGTGGATAAAGACGGCACCTTCATCCAGCCCAATTACATTATTGCGGTCTTGTTCGACTACCTGGTTGAGAGCCGCGGCTGGAAAAACGGAGTTGCTAAATCGGTTTCCACAACCAATATGATCAATGCCCTGGCAGAGCGCCACGGCGTGCCGCTCTACGAAACACCTGTCGGCTTCAAATACATTGGGGAACTGATCAAGCAGGATAAAATCGCCATTGGCGGTGAAGAGAGTGCCGGCCTTTCCATCCGAAACCACGTTCCGGAAAAGGATGGCGTGCTGGCCGGGTTGCTATGCTGTGAAGCCGTGGCCAGCCGCAAAAAGTCTATTGGTGAACAGATCAAAGATTTATTTGGCAAAGTTGGTTCCTTTTATGCCCGTAGAGAAAACTTCAGCTTGACGCCGGAAGTGAAAGCGAAGTTCACTAGTAAGATCAAGAATGATCCAACCGAACTCTCCGGGCATAAGGTAAAGCAGGCGGTTCGGGCTGACGGTCTGAAGTTGATTCTTGACGATGGATCGTGGGTTTGTTACCGCATGTCTGGTACGGAGCCGGTCGTGCGGATTTACTCTGAAGCCAGCTCAGAAAAGGGTCTGGAAAGGTTGGCGACCGCCGCGCGCGATTGGATCGAACAATAATGTTAGAAAGATTCAAAGACGGAAGGGAATTGCTCTATCGCTTGCGGCATAAGCTGGCGGCGACCGGGATCGTCGTTTTACTTTGCGTGGTTGGATACTACGCGGTATCTGGCGCGAACGGCCTCGTGGATTACCAGCAAAAGCGCCGGGAGTCTCGGGAACTCGACCGCCAGATTAAGACGCTGCAACAACAGAACGGCGGCATGGAACAGGAAGTTAAAGCTTTAAAGAGTGACCCCAAAACCATTGAAAAAGAAGCGCGTGAGAGGCTCCGGTACGCGCGGCCCGGCGAAGTTGTTTACACCCTCTCTGCCCCCACAGTTGCGCAACCGCAAGAGAAGAAGTAGTTTTAACGGAACAGCCCGAACGATCCATGCGTTTGGACGGCTGTTGCATTAAATTTTTTCTGTCACTTTCTCTGCCGCCATGGCTCGATACCTTCAATCAAAAGGCGAAGGCGCGGCAGCGCGGCTTTGCCGAACGACCAAATCCTCTGAGGAGATACAGTATTTATGAAAAAACTTCTGTTAGTTGTGTTCGCACTTGCCTTTGTGACATCAACCATGTCTCTCGCCAAAGACAAAGCGCCCAAATCCACCAAAATGAGCGGCTGGGTCAGCGATGAGAAATGTGGCGCCAAAGACATCGACAATGCCGCTTGTGCCAAGAAGTGCGCTGAAGCTGGATCGAAACTAGTATTTGTCTCCGAAAAGGACAAAAGCGTTATCAACGTCGACAATCAGGATGCGTTAAAAGGGCATGAAGGGCACCACGTCAGCGTTACCGGTAAGCTCGATAACGGCACGCTCCATGTGGATAATGTGGCGATGTTGAATCAGTCCGACGATAAAAAATAGATCGAACATCAAAATCTGGATTACCTGAGAAGCGGCCGGATTGGCCGCTTTTTTACATTTCTTAACTATTTTCTGCGATTACTTTGGTGTGGACGGCGTTCTGTGGATAGCTCATTAGAATCCTCAATAACTGCGGTATGATGGCACTAGAATGAACCCGATATTTTTGTCAAAACGCGGCATAACGCAGACACGCCTATGTGCGGCGGTCTTTTGTCTTTTACTCATTGTTGGTTGCGTGATTTCACCCCGGCGCATCGTAGGTGGTGGAGGCGGGGGTACGCCAACGCCGACCCCAACACCCACTCCTACTCCAAACCCAGCCGCTACGGGCAAGCTTTACGTGATGAATACCACTACGAACACGCTTCTGCGTTTTGACAACGCATTTACAGCCAGTGGCAATGCGACTCCGGCCGCGACGATCGTTGGAACGAATACTACGTTCAGTTCTCCGTCTTTTATGACCCTGGATGCTGCGAATGATCGCCTTTATATCGCCGACACTGGTGATCTTTCGGTTCTGATTTATGACAACATCAGCACCAAGAATGGAAATGCCGCGCCCACGCGAACCATTGCCGGGTTGCTCACGAACCTGACGGCTCCTACTGACGTTTCCCTGGATAAAGTCAGGAACTTGCTATATGTCGCCGATGACGTGAATGTTCACGTATTTTCGCCGGCTTCGACAATAAACGGTAACCAGGCACCGGCCAGGGATTTGACTGCACCGTTCGCTATATCCGCGGTCTTTATAGACGCGACCAATGATCGCCTTTTCCTCGCCGATCAGGCCGGCCCTTCGGTCGCCGTTTATGATCACGCCAGCACACTGGCCACCGGCGCAATTACAGCCACGCGCGCCATCCAGGGCGCGAACACTCATCTGGCGAATCCAGGGGGTCTCCAGTTGGATTCAGCTGGAAGGCTGGTAGTAAGCAACGCCTCGCCAGCCAGTATTACCATCTATGGGAACGCCGCCACGGCGGATGGAAATATTGCTCCAGTTGCGGAGATAGCCGGCGCAAATACCGGCCTTTCCGTGCCGGACCAGATAGTAGTTGACCCAACAGGCACTGGTACCCTGTACAACGCTGATCCGGGGGCTGCCAGAATTGCCGTGTTCGCCAATTTAAGCACGGCTACTGGAAATATTTCGCCAACGCGTACGATCAGCGGGGCGAGCACCGGGATGACTTCGAGCGGCCCTGTGGGTGTAGCGCTCGACAATACGCGATAAGAATTCGCAAAACCGGAGCGTAACATCTTAGCGAACGATCCCCCGCATGGGTGAGCTCGCTGTTGCGTAGAGTTTTCGGGGCATTCTGCCCGCCAGATAGGCTGCACGTCCGGCAATCACCGCGTGCTTCATTGCTTCAGCCATCAGGACCGGATTTTCAGCATGCGCAATGCCGGAGTTCATCAGCACGGCGTCGGCACCCAACTCCATGGCGATGGCCGCGTCAGAAGCTGTTCCCACGCCTGCATCCACAATGAGCGGAACTTCCGTGATCATTTCCCGCAGGATCTGGATGTTGGCGGTGTTCTGGATTCCCATCCCGCTTCCGATGGGTGCTCCCAGCGGCATAATCGCGCTCGCTCCAGCATCCATCAGCCTTTTGGCGACGACAATGTCATCTGACGTGTAGGGAAGTACCGTGAATCCCTCTTTCACTAGCACCCTCGTGGCTTCAATCGTGGCCTGAACATCGGGGTAGAGAGTCTTCTCGTCGCCGATGACTTCAATCTTTACCCAGTCAGAAAGCCCAACCTCTCGGCCGAGCCTGGCAGCGCGAATGGCTTCGTCGGCGCTGTAACAGCCGGCAGTATTAGGAAGAAGAAAGTATTTCTTGGGATCGATGAAATCCAGCAGCGACTCCTTGCTTCGGTCCAGGTTCACGCGCCGCACGGCTACTGTGACCATCTCCGCGCCGCTGGCTTCAATGGCGCGGGCAGTTTCATGGCCTGATTTGTACTTGCCCGTTCCGACAATCAGGCGTGAACGGAATTGCCGGCCTGCAATAACGAGAGGATCCATGCCTTCCATTGTAATAAATTCTGCCGGTGAACGGTTTCTTGAGAAGCGTAGGGGGTTAACCGACGGGCGCGGTTTCGATGGGGTGAGGCTGCTGGTAGAGTTCGTCAATCTGCTGTTTGTATTTTGCTTCAATCACGCGGCGCTTGAGTTTGAGCGTGGGAGTGATTTCGCCCGTGGCCACGGTAAATTCATCTGGTACCACGACGATTTTCTTGATGGTTTCAAACTGCGCCAGCCTCTTATTGAGGTCTTCGACAATTCCTCTATAGAGGTCACGAACCTTGTTTGACTCTACCAGCTCCTGCCGTGACGTGAAAGACACTCCATTGGCGCGCGCCCAATCTTCCAGCAGAGGAAAATGCGGTGAAATGATCACGGAGGCATACTTGCGCGTGTCTCCAATGATCGCGGCCTGCGCCACCAGCACATTGGCTTTCAGGGCGTTCTCAATCGGTTGCGGGGCGATGAACTTTCCCCCGGAAGTTTTAATGAGGTCTTTCTTGCGGTCGGTAATACTGAGAAAGCCTTCGCTATCCAGTTCCCCGATGTCGCCCGTTTTGAACCAGCCATCAACAAATGCGTTGCGCGTTTCTTCCGGCATCTCCCAATAACCTTTGAAGACGGTCGGTCCCTTGACCAGAATCTCGCCATCTTCGGCGATCTTGAGTTGCAAGCCCTCATTCACTTTACCGACCGAGCCGATTTTAAATGCGCCCCTTCGATTCACGGAGAGCGTTGGCGAAGTTTCCGTCAGCCCGTAGCCCTCCATGATGGGAATGCCCACTGCGCAAAACCACTCCGCCATGTCCTTGCCAAGCGGCGCGCCGCCAGAGAAATAAGCCCTGCTGCGCCCGCCAAACCCTTTGCGTATCCTGGAAAACACGAGTTGGTTGGCCAGTTTCCAAAGCGGGCTGGTGGGCGTTTCTCCTTTGGCGATCTCCTCTTTATGCGTTTCGCCAACCCGCACCGCCCAGTCAAAAATCTTTCGCTTCAAGCCGTGGCCCGCTCGACGCTCGGCCTCTCCACGGACCTTTTCGTAGACGCGCGGCACA
>DATCAX010000796.1:0-10078 GCA_036512375.1 Candidatus Angelobacter sp.
AATGCTTTACGACGCGAGAGAACATAGACAAGGATTCCGCCCACCAGAAAGAATGCCGCCATCCGTGCAGCCACCAGTCCACCGATACCGAAATGCCGGGAAAGAATAGGCGCGGCCACAACAAATGACACCAGGGCCAAAATTTCGGCGAAAAGAGGGGTAACAGTATCTTCAACGGCGAAATAGCAGCGCAACAGCACCAAGGCAATGGCGTTGGGGAGAATTCCTACGCTGTAAACAGAAAGCACTCGTGCAGTCAATAAGGAATCGGCCGGCAGAAACCTGCCATGCTCGTAAAGCAGACGCGTAACCACCAGCGCGTTAATGACGGTCCAAGTTGTGACCGGCAGAAACAGGAAGATGACGAGCCGAAATATCTTCGATACCTGAGCGCCCAGTTCACCGCGGCGAACCCGGGCCGCCTCACGCGCAAATCCCGGGTAAGACACAATGGCAAGCGGCACCGCCATGAAATTTGAGGGCACGGTGAACAACCGCACCGCATAACTCAGGGTGGAAACCGCACCAGCAGAAAGGCGCGAAGCCAGATTACGCTCCATTACCGAAGAGGCGCTGGCCACCGCCAGGTACAAGAACAGGGGAATGCCCAGGCGCAAAAGCTTTCTGATGGCCGGATGGCGAAAATTGAAAATAGGCCGGTAACGGATCCCCAGCGATGCCGTAGCCGGAACGAGCACGAGGCATTGCAGCAGAAAGCCCGCAGCGGTGGCGATCCCCACCGCGTAAATGGCACGGTCTCCGCGGGCAAAAAGAACGGCGGCAATCACTGACGTGCTGGCAAAGGCGGGAGCAAAAGAAGCCAGCGCAAATTTGTGGCAGCCATTCAATACAGCAGTAAGAATGCCTGCAATCGCCAGGAAAAAGACAGCCGGAAAAATAATATAAAAAAGGCGAACCGCCGTGGCCAGAGTGGCAGGGCTGAAGCCGGGAAAAAGCCACGCCAGCCACAGGTGCGCTCCCGGCAGCGAACAGCCGATGATGACGATAAGCACCAGCAGAGAGAAGGTGGTCACAACACTGAAGGTTTCTGATCCTATGCCTTCGTCGGTGCCCGTTTTCTCCTGCAACAAGATCGGTATGAGAACTGGCGAAACTGTCCCTGCGATGAGTACAAAGTAAAGAATGTTAGGAATGAAAATTGCTCCGAAGTATGCATCCATTGTGGTGGATACGCCGAACCGCGCCGCAAGCGCCGCTTCCCGTAGATAGCCAACGACGGAAACAAGCACCGTAAGACCGCCAACGATGCCGGCGGTGCGTCCCTTCCGCAGTCCCGAAGGGGAGGGCGCAGTTTCTACGATGGGTTCTGCCAAGTGGATTTTTTCCTAACTAGAGTTCGAATGGAATGATTTTCCGCCAGCACCAAGATAAACACGGTTGACTAACAAATAGCCGCGACGTCATTCGAGCCTGGCAGTTGGGGAAATGGTGCCCAAAAATGGCGCGGCATGCAGCAAAGCAAGACGCATCTTTCCTTGAGAGCATCCCCCGCGTGGCGATCGCGCGCACGCATGCCATCCTGCGAAGCTGTATTATATGAAGGGCACACCATATCGCGCAAACTTCGGCGCGACATAACAGAATGGACTTTTTCGGCCACTCAAATACGATGCAATTTTTCATGATCGCGCCTGAAGTTGCCTGCCGCGCCAGACAACACCAAAATGGGTGGCGACCGAGCGAATGAGCGCCCTGAAGGTGGCCTGGGACAATAGTTTTGTGCGCAAGGACCCAGGTGGATCAAGGGTCTACGCGGCGCGATTGCTCGAACAGTTCGCCCACCGCACAGATATTTCAACCACAATGTTCAATGGATGGTCAGGAGACTTGCCGGCCAGGAACTTCGCCACTCGCGCGCTTCGGACTGCGGGAAGCATGCTCTGGATCCACGCGGGTTTACCCGCAGTCTTATGGAAGCGCGGCTTCGATCTACTCCACGCGCCAGCTTTTATGGCGCCCATTGCATCTCCTTGCCCCGTGGTGATTACGGTCCATGACATTACATATCTGCTTTATCCCGAGCACTTCGCGGGCTGGTGGGTACGCTACATGAAGTCCGTGATGCCGGCAGTGGTCAAATCGGCGGCGGCAATTATCTGCGGCTCCGAACACTCCAGGCTCGACATCATGAAGGCCTATGGCCTTTCCGCCGACAAAGTCCGCGCAATTCCTTACGGTGTCGACCATGACCGGTTTCATCCGGGCGCAACGCTCGATTCTGACTGGGCGAAGTCGCACGGCATACGCGAAGGCTACCTGCTTCATGTGGGCCTCTTTTTGCAGCGCAAGAACATCCCATTTCTGTTGCGGGCCATCGCGCGTTTGCGAACAAAGAACGGCCGGTCCGTCCAGCTCGTCCTGGCGGGGACAGAACATCCAGCCGTTCGGGGCGCGGCGGAAATCCACCAGACCATACAGGAACTTCAGCTCGAAGACAGCGTGGTGCTAGCAGGTCATGTTCCGGACCGACACCTCCCAGGCCTTTACGCCCAAGCCAAGGCGTTGGTGATGCCGTCATTGTACGAAGGGTTTGGGTTTCCTATCCTGGAGAGTATGGCCGCCGGCACTCCGGTGGTGGCCACTAAGTCATCATCTCTTCCTGAGGTGGCAGGCGATGCGGCCATTCTGGTATCGCCAACGGATGAGCAGGCGCTGGCCGAGGCAATAGAAACTGTTATTGCCAACCCCAAAATCGCGGCGGAGCTTCGAACAAAAGGGCTGGCTCGGGCTAAAAAGTTTAACTGGGAGCGGACCGCAGCGGAAACCGTGGATGTATATCGAAGCGTGGTGAAGTAAAGCTGAGGATTACGATCGTCGCTCGACTCTTTGTGTGAGAAGTGATGCTGGCAGGTTGACAAGGCAAAAAATTTCGAAAAGGCTTAGGGCGGATGCATACCTCATCTAAAGTTGTAATATCGGATTCCCATGCAGAAGAGCGCAATCACGGAGGACACTATGGAAACTGAACTCCTCCAACACTGCAAGCTGTGCGACAGCGATTCGCTTGGGCTGCTTGACCCCGACTGCAACATCGCGCAATGTCGCACTTGTGGCTACGTGTTCGATAACCCCAGGCCTACCCTCCAAGAGTTGATTAGTTTCTATTCCCGGCCCGGCAAGTACGATTCGTGGCTGGAAGAGATTGGCCCCAGGAACCGGCTTTGGAAACGCAGACTGAAAAAGCTTCAATCCACCAAGAAACCCGGCTCACTGCTTGACGTTGGCACGGGCATCGGCCAGTTCCTTTCCGTGGCGCGGACGAGCTACCACGGGGTATATGGCACTGAAGTGTCAGCCACTGCGGTTGGAATCGCGAAAGAAAAGTATGGTTTAGAAGTCTTCCACGGCACGCTTGAGGAACTTGCCCGGCAAGAGGGCACTTTTGACAACATCACCCTATTCCACGTTCTGGAGCACGTGCCTGATCCGAGAACGATGCTGGAGACCTGTCATTCGCTTCTTGCCGCGGAAGGCTGTCTGGTGGTTGCGGTTCCCAACGAAGTGATCTCGTTGCGCGCACTCAAGCGGTGGATTTTCGGGAAAATCAAAAGAAGGCAGGGAGCAGGGCTACTGGGACTTCCACGCCTGACCCTGGACGGCACGATTCACGAAATCCATCTTTCGCACTTCACACCGTCCGTCCTGCGCCGCGTGCTTAAAGCAACAGGGTTTTCCGTGATCGCCGACACGCTTGACCCTTATTACGTCAGGACCGGTCCGCGCCGACTGAAAGCCGACTTTTACTATTACGCCTGTCTGATTTTCCGCTATCTCTTTGGTGTGAATATCTACGATGCCATTCTTATCATCGCGCAAAAAGAAGCCGCAGCGCCATCCGGCCATCAGCTTGCCTGATCCAGACAAGCAGCCCTGCCTTGCTCAAGAAGAGATCTCGCGGGATACGCATGTTCAGTTCAGCGGGGCATCGGCCGGTGAACAACTGAGAATTGGTCATCTCACCAATTCTTTGCAGACCTGCTCAATCTGCCTGGCAAACTGCTCCCAATTAAATTTTGTGCGCACCAGTTCCATGCCTTGCTGCGCAATTCTGGAACGCAACGCTGGCTGCGTGGCCAGTTCGCGAATCCTGGCGGCCAGGGCATCGGGATTCCGCGGAGGAAATAAGAGCGCGTTCTCGCCGTCAGTAAGCACCTCATGCACTGCAGCGCCCTGTGAGACCAGCACGGGACTTCCACAAGACATGGCCTCCAGCACGGCCAGGCCCCACGTCTGGTTCTCATTGGGGAATAGAAACACATCACTAGCGCAATAGAAATCCTGGATCTCTTCGTCCGCAACTTTTCCGGCAAAAGTTATGTCATGAGAGACGCCCAGTTGCGCTGCCAGCGCCTTAAGAGAATTGAAGTATTCCGGAAAACTGCGGTCGGAACCGGCCAGCAGCAGCCTGACCGCAAAGCCCTGAGACTTCAGCCGGCTGACAGCCTCTATTGCATCCTCTAGACGCCGATGCGGCATGAAAATGCCCAGCCACAGCAATACAAAATCACTCTCCGCGTAGCCAAATCTTTTTCGAATTTTTTGGCGATCGCCTCCGCGCGCAAAGCGCAAGGGATCAGCGCCACTGCGCACAACCCGCGTAGGCCCGGGATAGATGGCCTTGAATTCTCCCTCCGCCCAGTTCGAGAGAAACAGAGTCAGATCGACCTTGCGGTTCTGAGCGCGATCATAAACATAGTAGAGCCAATGCACTGCGGCCGCGATCCAACCGATGGAGCGGCGCTGCTGGGCCTTCTCATGGAAATTCGGCACGTCATTGCACATCCACACCACGGCTCCGCCGAGCTTGCGCTTGAGCCAAACCGCGCCCCACTGGGCCGGCCAGTGATGCGGATTCCATATCTCATGCCGGCTCTTTACAACAGATGCTATGTGCTTCATGTCCAGAAACCCGCGAAGAAATATCGGCTTGCGGAGCCGGGGGAGACGGCCGCGCCCAACATCGATGATCGTGAGGTCCCTGCATATCTCGGGAAAGCAGTTAGAGCGATCGTAGGCAGAGGTGTAGAGAGTAATCTGGTGGCCGCGGAGCATGAGGGCTCGAGCAAGAGAAACACATTGCCGCTCTCCGCCCCCTTCGACCAGCAGTTCATGCATGATTAAAGCGATGTTCATGAGGAAAAAGCCCGCGAAAGATCAACCGTAAAGAATCTCATTCGTCGGCGGCGTCCCATTGGTGTGAAAACTGAACCCCAGCCACTGGCAAGCGATAAGGAATAAATACGCCGGACTCAGCAGCAGATATCTGCGCCACAACCGGCGGGGCTCAGTGCACAACCGGAACAACCATTCCAATCCGCGGTCTTGCATCCATTTTGGCGCCTGTCTCAAAGTTCCAGCCAGAAACGGAAATGCCGCGCCCACGGCGAGAATGGGGATTTTAAGGCGGTCGCGGAATTCATAGGCCCACACCTCCTGCCGGGGGCAGCCGAGACCCACAAAGACGATTTGAGCGCCCGACTGTCTGATCTGTTCGCCAATGCGGTCTGCGGCCTCAGGTGTGATGCGTCCGAAAGTTGACGGAGTGGCACCGGCAATGATGAGCCCGGGAAATGTCTGCTGAAGCTTTGCAGACAGGAGAGAAAGAACATCCTCAGTGCTTCCGTAAAAGTAGACCGGGAGTTTCTCCTGCTCCGCGCGAGCGATAACCGCCACCGTAAGGCTGGGGCCATAGACCCGCTGGCGCAGCCCTGCGGCATGGAGGTGGTTCAGGGCCCATCGCACCGGTTGACCATCAGCTACCACCAGTTCGAGATGGTTCAGGCGATAAAGGTGTGCGGGGTCGAGCACTCCTTCCATCACTCCGTGAACGGCCATGGCTGAAAGGGCGAATGCGCCGCCGCGATGCGCGGCTTCAATCACTATGCCGGTAGCCGTTTCCAGGCTCGCATCATCGATCAAGACTCCGAGAATATTTCTCTTTCCCACCTCGCTCATGCGTGGACAACTCGAGAGAAATCCTTCTTCCACCGCTCGTGGTTCCGGTCATTGATCTCGCGCAGAATGGCGGGGGTGTCAAACTGCAATTCGTAGCCGGGATAGTGCGACTGGAATTTCCTGATGTCGCTAACCCACCAGACATGGTCTCCCTTACGATTTTCAGCGCCATATTCCCAGTTCATTTCGCGACCGGAGATTTGCTGAGCCATTGAAATAGCTTCGAGCATGGAACAATTTGAAAAGCGACTGCCGCCTATGTTGTACACCACTCCTGATTGAGGCGCCTGGAAGAACCTGTCAAAGGCCCGCACAAGGTCCGTGCTGTGCATGTTGTCACGAACCTGCTTGCCCTTGTAGCCAAAGACGGTATAGCGGATCCCGGTAACGTTGCATTTCATCAGGTAGGCAAGAAAGCCATGTAATTGCGCGCCTGAATGGTTTGGTCCGGTGAGGCAGCCGGCGCGAAAACAGGCGGTCCTCAGACCAAAATAGCGCCCATACTCCTGCACCATCACATCCGCCGCAACCTTGGACGCGCCGAAGATGCTATGGAGTGACTGATCGATCGACTGTTCTTCGGTAATTCCGTGCTCAGCAAATTCGTGAGTTTTGTCCAATTCCCAGCGTGAGTCCTGCTCCACCAGAGGAAGCGCATTAGGGGAATCGCCATAGACCTTGTTTGTCGAGGTGAAAATAAAGGGCGCATCCGGGCAGAATTGCCGGGTGGCCTCCAGCAGGTTCAGGGTGCCGGTGGCATTCACTGAAAAATCGGTGAGTGGTTCGCGCGCCGCCCAGTCATGCGAGGGCTGCGCGGCGGTATGAATCACCAGAGCGATGTCCTGCCCGAAGCGCCGGAACAGTTCAAGAATCGCGTCGCGGTCGCGAATGTCATGGCTGAAATGCTGGTAGTCTGCAATGGTCGCTTCCAGATGCTTGCGCATCCATTCAGTGGATGCTTCCGGACCAAAAAAGTATTTCCGCATGTCATTGTCAATGCCCACCACATGCATGCCTTTACCGGCAAAATAGCGGACGGCCTCTGATCCAATCAGGCCGGCCGACCCGGTGATCACTGCAATGCTCATGCCTGCCTCATTGGGAAGCCTGGCGCCACCCAACTTGCCGCACAACTCCCGGCACAACGCTTCGTCGGGTTGTCAGAATGGTAAAAACTCGATTGCCCCATTGTGTAAAACAGGAACCCAAATCCCCTGGAAAATATTATCTTGGAAGACGATGCTGGGTCGAGAATAGCATAGACACACAGGGGTTCGGCAACCTTCAATTTCGGTTGGTGGGCTAAAAGCGAATTGGCCACGAACCAATTTCCTTCATAACTCGAATTCGCATTATTTCCGGATATGTAGAGAGAACCGGAAAACCGGACTGCTACAATCCTTGGGCAAAGAATGTGTTTGTTACCGACGGCTGCCAGCAGTGCTCTTGGCTATCGTCCTAAAAACAGGCTGGATGAGGCATTGCCCGCTTTGTTGAGTGGTACCGTCGGCAACCCGCCTCCCTGCGAGCATAAGGGTCAGGCCTGCTTCGCCAGTCGATAGATAGCAAGCAGCATTTCAATGTTCGCAGTGCCGGTGTAACTGGCTTCAAATGCCTGTCTGGCTTTACGCCGCATCGCGCGCAACTCGTCAAGGTTGCGTGAACACCATTGCACCCGCTCCCGCAATTCATCAACATTGCCCGGCTTGAAATGGAACCCCGTTTCGCCTGCCGCCACCATGGTTGTGGGCGGACCAATACTAGACGCGACGACAGGAGTGCCCACGGCGAATGCTTCCATGATGGTCCGGCCCATGGTCTCATACCACTCAGACGGAAAGACCAGGAATTCAGCCATCCGCATCAGGTCCAGAACTTCCGGCAGCGATTTGCTTCCCATGTATTCAATTTTCGGGCACTCACGACCGGCCGCAATCACGAGTTCGGCAAGCGGGCCTTCGCCCACAACTTTCAAAGGAATTGGATTGCGCGCGCTCTTCCATGCCTCCAGCATGGTCGCGATTCCCTTCTCCGGGCTAAGCCGCCCGACATAGAGCGCATATCCGCCACCGCCCGCGCCTGGAGACGGAGTTGGATGAATGAAGTTAGGCTTTACCACGATTTTTTCCTGAGGGAATCCACCAGCAACGTATCTTTCGCGTGCGAATTCTGAAACTGCGATGTACGTCTTGATGAGATTGCGCCACGTCCCAGCCAGCCTGTGTACGCCTACCATGCCGGCAACCACGGCGCTTGCGGCACGGCTGTCGCGGTAGCAGGCATGCAAGACGCCCCGCCAGGGCAGCAATCGTCCCATGCACTCCACGCACACATGCTGGTCGCGAAAGAACAGGGAGTTCACGCACATCAGACGGTAGTTGTGCAGGGTCTGAACCACAGGAACGTGGTTCCGGGAAGCTGCGTAGTAAACCGATGGAGACCAGAGAGGAAAAAAGTTCTGTACGTGCAGAATATCGAAATTACTGCCCCTCAACTTCTCATGAATTCGATGATACGATTCCCGCGACCACACCGTGCGCAGGGCCGTTCGGGCATGGCCAAGTTGCTCGACGCGGCGGTTATCTTCTTCCAGAAGCTCCACTTCATGGCCATGATCGCGCAGCAGGGCGACCTCAGCAACGCAAGATTGCTCTTCGCCACCCAGTATCCGATACCGGTTATGGAGCATGAGTATTTTCACGGTAGCTAGTGCGTCACGCGCTGAGAAAGAAGTCTGGTGTCATCTTCAACATGTCCACCCACGGCGGATGCGTTCTGGGCAATCCAAGCCTGAAACATCAGGACGGGCCACAATAAATATTGCCAGTTGAAGGCGCCGGATACATGCTCTTCCCATTTTTTGCGGATGGGTTCAATTGAGAAGTAGCCGTGGCCTCTCAAACTTTCTGGCGAGAGCAAGTCTTCGGCCCACTCGCGCAGAGGTCCGCGCAGCCACAGGTCGATGGGTACTCCAAAACCCATTTTTGGGCTTTCCAAAAGCTCCTGCGGCACGTAGCGATGCAACACCTGCCGAAGGGCCCATTTCGTGATTCCCTTACGAATCTTGAAATGCAACGGTAAGCGCCAGGAAAACTCAACGACGCGGTGGTCAAGCAGCGGCACCCGCGCCTCAAGACCAACGGCCATGCTGGCGCGATCAACTTTGGTGAGAATGTCGCCAGGTAAGTAGGTGGTCAGATCGGTCAGCATCGCCAACTCCTGGACGTCCGGCATATCGGCAAATTTGAGGATGGCCTGCTGCATCACCTGATGCTCATGCGCTCTCAGCACTACCACTGCGGGATCCGGCCACATCGACATAGCCCGAAGATATATTTCGGCCGGATTATAAGCAGTAAGGTGATCGGCGAGCCTGTGTAACTTCCTTCCAGGAGAGTTCTGGAGTATCCGCGGCACCGGAAGCCAGCCAAGCGAGCGATCTATGATCGTTGCCGGCACTGCGCGCAGCAAGCCGGCCGCCGCCTTCGCCATCGGCTTGGGGATCTTTTGAATCGTGCTCCAAAGAGAGTTAACGAAGGCATAGCGCGTATAACCACAAAATAATTCATCGCCGCCGTCACCGGAGAGAGCGATAGTCACATGCCGCCGCGCCAGCTTTGACACCAGATGCGTCGGTATCTGCGAGGAATCCGCAAACGGCTCGTCATACATGGATGGCAGTTGGGGAACGATATCCAAGGCGTCTTTGGGCGTTACAAAAAGTTCGGTGTGATCGGTTCCCAGATGTTTAGCGATTTTCCGAGCGCGAGTAGCCTCGTTGTAAACGTCTTCATGAAAACCGATGGTAAAAGTTTTGACCGGACGACGACTCTGCGATTGCATGAGAGCAACGACCGTGGAAGAGTCAATTCCGCCGGAGAGAAAAGCTCCGAGCGGAACATCGGCAATCATACGAAGACGGATAGCTTCCGCCAGCTTTGCATGCAGTTGCTCAATGATCTCCAGGTCGTTGCCCTGTAGTCGAGTTTCAACCCCCTGGCGGGCAACATCGGCGGCCGACCAGTATGCGGTAAGAACGGGCGATGCTTCGGCGGCGCTCAGCGCTAGAATGTGGCCTGCGGGAAGCTGGCGAATGCCCTGG
>DATCAX010000797.1:0-6699 GCA_036512375.1 Candidatus Angelobacter sp.
TTGTTGTCTTCGTTGTAGTGTTTTTCCGGCTCCATCATAAAGCCGCCGCGCGCCAGTTGGCGCAGCACCCCGGTTTGACGGCCTTTGGCGTCGAGCACCAGCACTTGCGACTGATGCGCGATGTCTACGCGCTCAAATCTGCGGCGGTCTTCAGGATTTTGCGCTTCCTGTTTGGGCCTCATTGAATCTGCTCTCCAAATGCGCTGACTGGATCAACGTCTACGGGCACATCTTTCACACTCGTTAAGGCCGATTTTAACTCAGCTGGCATGGAATCATACTTTTTAAACCATTGCTCAGCGCGGTTCCTGTCGCCGGTGGCCTCGATTTCCAGCAGCTCTTTGGCCAGGGTGGTAATCGCCTGCGACATCTTTGTGAAATCAATTGCATACTTTCCGGTTTTCGCGTCGAAGGTGATTGCGCCTTGTTCGGCCAGGTAGTTGAATTCCATCATTTCAGCCCGGCCGTGTGCCTCCGCTACGCCAAAGCGGACGGTGCGAAAAATCCCAGCCACATGCGATGCATAGAAGGTATTGGCTTGTTCCTTCTGGATAACGCCCTTTTCCATCAGCCAGTTCAGCGCGAACAAGCCGACGATGTCTGCCTTGGCTTCTTCCAGGCCGGCAAACGTTGGCCCAATCGACTCACGAATATCAGCCTTGCCAGCCGCGGTGCGCGCGTAAGCCGGCCCGAGTCCGTGGCAGATTTCATGCATCAGGACCACCGCAAGATAGCCTTCCATGCTGGCCAGCGATGCCTGATCGTCGCGCATCAACTGTTTGCTGATGGGCAGCACCACGAAGTTCACGCGCGCGTCCATGAAATTCTTGAAGAAAATCTTCTTGGTGCCTTTTTCCTGGTGGATTCGCGGGTCGTTGGGCAGATTGTCTGCCACGGCCTGATAGCCATGGCGCAAATCGCCGGCGCGGAACGGCGTGTCCATTACTTCCATGGGCGTGCTTTTGCCCTGCATCGATGGGCGATCTTCCGGCTCCAGCGGCAGCGCGTCCTGAATGTCCGGGACATATTTCTTGAAGGTGTCCAGGCTGGCGCTTTCCTCCTGATTGCGGATCATTACCGCCGTGCCGTAAGAAGTCTTCACCCCCAGCAGGTCGTCGAGATAGGTTTCATACGGAGCGAAGATGATGTCAAACTTTGGGTTCTCCAGGTCGAGCCATGCAATGTCACTTTTGTAGTAGTCGTCGGTGAGCAGGGCGTCCGCGCGCAGGCGCAGAAAGTTGGCGAAGGCTTTGTCCGGGCTCAGTACCGCAGCTTCACGCAGAGCCTTTGCGGCGCCGGTAAGCCACGGCTTGTATTCAACATGGTAGGGAACTGCAACCAGCTCGCCGCCCTGCCGCTTCACTACCGTGAATGGACTGTAAATCTGGGCTTTCTTTTCCGGATGCTTTGCGACGTACGTTTCGATTTCCTGCCGCGTGATTCCTGCCGGGTACAGGGAGTGGCCGGGCAGGAACGGGTCGCTGCCGACGAATGGTTTATTGTTTTCCAGCAGGTCATAGCGGCTGCCGTTGATCATCAGAAAGCGGCGGATCTTCTGGTTCATCACCTGGTTGCAGCCCAATAGGCGTTTGTAGAGCTCCAGCCCTTTGGGATCGCTCTGCCGCCAGTAAATGCTTTCCAGAAACTGCGAGGCTTCTACCAGTTTGTAAACCATCTTGCGTTCAGCATCGTTCAGGCCGTTCACGCTGAAGGGCATTGAGACAAGCTTGAACTTATTCACCTGCGCGGCAATGTCTTCATTGACGTTCTCTTTCAAAAGACACTTATCGGCCGTCTTGGGCGGAGGCGCGGCGCGCCTACCCGCCTGGGCCAATAGAGTTCCCGGAAGGAGCATCGCGAAAATCGTCATGCCGCAGATCAATGCCACTAGCCAGCGTTCCGTTTTCATAGCCACGATTCTAGCAGCCCGAGTGACCTGAGGCATTCGCAGGCGACAGGCGATAGAACCCACCACGAAGACACGGAGGCACGGAGAAAACCAAGGCAACAGTGGAGGGAAGGCGATCTAAAAAGATTTTCCTGACGCAGCCATTGATGTTCACTCTTGCCCGTGAGACGAGGACCGCAATTTAACCAAGCCATGGTCCGATTATCAGTACCTCTGATCATTGTTTTCCTCCGTGTCTCCGTGCCTCCGTGGTAGATTTCCCGTTTATCATTACAAGCGATGCCGCTCCTCTCCACACCCCAGACACTACTGATTGACGCCGACGATACCCTCTGGGAAAACAACGTTTATTTTGACCAGGCCATTGCTGACTTCATCGAGCGGCTGAACCATCAGCACCTTGCTCCGGATGAAGTGCGGGCATTTCTGTACGAGGTGGAGCGCGAGACGGTGCTGGAACATGGCTACGGGTCGCACAGTTTTTCCCGCTCATTGGTGAAGTGCTTTGAGCGTCTGTCAGAAAAGCCGGTCACACCGGAACTGCATGGGTTCATCTGGGGCTTTGCTCACAAGGTTTCCAATTACCCGATCGAACTGATAGCCGGCGTGCCGGAAACGCTGGACTATCTGGCTGTTCGCGGCCACCGCATGGTGGTGATGACAAAGGGTGACTTCACCGAGCAGTCGGGCAAGGTAGAGCGCTCTGGCATCAAGGAATATTTCGCAGCGGTTGAGATCGTGGCGGAGAAGACCGCCGACTGTTACCGGAATGTCATGTCGAAATACCAGTTCGAGCGGGAGACCACATGGATGGTCGGCAACAGCCCCAGGTCGGACATCAATCCAGCGCTGGCGGCGGGGATCAATGCCGTCTTTGTGCCGCATGACCTCACGTGGGCGCTGGAGCATGAGACCGTGAATCCTGTGCCGCAAGGGTTGCGTTTGCTGCAGGTGGAAAAGTTTGCCGATCTGCGCCAGCACTTTTAGGCTATGTGGGTTGTTCAGGTGCGTTCAGGCAGAATCTGCAGAAGCTCTTGTGGCTCTGGCCTGTGACGCCAGTCTGCATCTACCCGAGCGTAAGAAATCTTCCCGTCCGACTGTAAAACGTACGTAGCGGCGAGCGGCAGTTCCCAACTCTGTTCGCCGTTATAGCCCGGCAGCTTCGTCATAATGCTTTCATACATCGCCTGCATTTCCGGCGACAGACGATAAACCAGCCCGAATTTGCGAGCGACATGATTGCCCGCGTCGCTGAGGACAGGGAAGCGCAGCTTGTGCATGTCACGCGTCATGTAGGAATGCTTTTGCGTCTGCGGTGAGACGGCGATCAGCGAAGCTCCGGCTTCCGCAATCTTTTGATGGATTTCCTGCAATGCGCTGAGCTGAGCATTGCAGTAGGCGCACCAGCGTCCCCGATAAAAAATGATAACGAGCGGCCCGCTGCGGAGCAGATCTTCGGATCGCCAGATCATGCCGTCGCCGTCAGAAAGCTCAAAGCCCGGTGTATGATCACCAGCTTTGAGAGAGCGCTCGGCCTGTCCGGAGTGAACCAGTTCTTCGGCGAAGCGATCTACAGTGACGAGCCGCTCGGCCGGAACCATGGCGCGCAGCTTGGCTGTGAGTTGGTCGAGTTGAGTTTGAAGGTTCATTGATCTCTAAAATCCCGAGCCTGAGCTTGCCGAAGGGGAGGGAGCCCTATGGCAACGAAGCCTCTCGGTTGGACTCCTGGGGTTGGTGAAAGTCCGCTTTCTTTCGCAGAAGAGACTGGCCACTAACAATGCACGATTTCCTGAAATTCTTGGTAACTATAGGGTTCTCTCGCTACGCTCGAGATTTCAGAAGAAAAACCCTATCTCATCATCCCCGGCAGTTTCATGCCTGCCAGTTTGCGGCTGAAGCTGGATTTGCCCATGTCTTTGAACATTTTCCGCATCTGGGCGTACTGGCGCAGAAGCTGATTTACTTCCTGGACGCTGGTGCCGGAACCTCGAGCAATGCGCTTGCGCCGGCTGCCATTGATGATCTCATGATGATGGCGTTCTTTCGCGGTCATGGAATTGATGATGGCTTCAACGCGGGTGATCTGGCTTTCGTCCACTGAATCTGCGGCTTTCTGCATGTTGGCAAACGGGCCAATGCTGGGCAGCATCTTGATGACACTTTGTAACGAGCCGAGCTTTCTTACCTGTCGCAACTGATCGCGAAAATCTTCCAGCGAGAAGCCTTCGCCGCCCAATGCCTTCTGCGCGAACTCCTGCGCTTTTTTCTGGTCGACATTCTCCTGCGCTTTTTCCACCAGCGTCAGGATGTCGCCCATGCCCAGGATGCGGCCCACGATGCGGTCGGGATGAAAAGGTTCGAGTGCGTCATATTTTTCACCCACGCCGATGAACTTAATCGGCTGACCGGTGACTTGCCGGATGGAAAGGGCTGCGCCGCCGCGGGCATCGCCATCCATCTTGGTGAGGATCACGCCAGTGATGGAAAGTTTTTTGTGGAACTCGTCCGCAGAGCGGACGGCGTCCTGGCCGGTCATGGCGTCGGCGACGAACAGGATCTCCTGCGGGTTGAGAATTTTCTTGAGCGATTGCATCTCTGACATCAACTCATCGTCGATGTGCAGACGGCCGGCGGTATCGACGATCAGAAAATTGCAGCCGCTGTTAATCGCTTCCTTGCGCGCTTCTTTAGCCAGGCGTTCGACCGTCGGTGTGTCAGCGTTTTCAACTTTGCCTTCGTAGAGATTGGCCTTGATGGCCTCAGCGACCACTCTCAGTTGCTGGCGCGCGGCAGGACGATAAACGTCCACCGAGACGAGCATGGGCCGATGTCCGCCCTTCTTGAGCCATGCGGCGAGTTTGCCGGAAGTGGTGGTTTTACCGGAACCCTGCAGGCCGGCCATCAGAATGACCGACGGTGGCTGGGAAGCGAATTTGAGCTTGGCCGTATCCTTGCCCAGGACTTCGACCAATTCGTCATGGACGATCTTGACGATCTGCTGCGCCGGAGAGAGCGACGTCATTACTTCCTGCCCGACAGCCTTTTCCTGGACGCGATCAATAAACGTCTTGACCACTTTGAAATTGACGTCGGCTTCCAGCAGCGCCATGCGGATCTCTTTCAGCGCTTCCTGAATATTTTCTTCGGTGAGCGTGCCCTGTCCGCGCAGGTTTTTGAACGCCCGTTGCAGCTTTTCCTGGAGATTCTCAAACATAGAATAAACCGGTTCTCAGAGTCAGAATAATGATGGGATTTACAGAAGCCCCCACGCTTTGGATGCGCGAGGGCTGGTTTCTATTGTATCAGCGGCTAACCGCGCTTTGTTCGACGCCAGGTAGCTTAGAACGCCCGGGTGAGAGCCGCTGAATTCGCAGCGACCGCGAAGCTTTGACTATACTGAGGGTCTGGAGCGGTCGTTGGGGAGTAACCTTAGCAAGTAACCTCAGGGAGTACCCATGACAGACGTCCGTAGCACCGCTGTTTCTGATTCGCCCGTGTGCTGGCCTGCTTTGCCTCTCTCCGCATGGCAGGAAACGCGTGACACCTTGCATATGTGGACGCAGATCGTCGGCAAGGTGCGGCTGGCTCTTACGCCCAAAATCAACCACTGGTGGAACGTGGCTCTTTATGTGAGCGCACGCGGCCTCACGACTTCGGCCATTCCGTATGGTGATCGGGTGTTTGAAATTGAGTTTGATTTTCTCGAACACCAGCTGGTGATCAAGACTTGTGATCCCGCGACCAAAATTATTCCGCTGGGCCCGCGCTCGGTCGCCGATTTCTACCAGGAATTCATGTCGGCTCTTCGCGCATTGAAGATCGACGTTACCATCTGGCACATGCCAGTTGAGGTCGCCGATCCCATCGCTTTCGATCAGGACAAAATTCACGCGTCGTACGACAAAGAATATGCGCGCCGCTTCTGGCGCACGCTGGTTTCGGTCGATGACGTGTTCAAAGTCTTCCGTTCGCGCTTTATCGGCAAATCCAGTCCGGTACATTTCTTCTGGGGCAGCTTTGACCTGGCCGTCACGCGCTTTTCCGGACGTCCCGCGCCGCCGCGCAATGATCCGGACCCGATTCTGCGCAAAATTATGCAGGAAGCGTATTCCCACGAAGTAATCAGCGCGGGCTGGTGGACGGGCGGTGGCGACGTGAAAGACGCCGCGTTCTATTGCTATGCGGCGCCCACGCCGCAGGGCTTTGCCGCGCAAAAAGTGCGTCCAGAAGCCGCGTTTTATCATCAACAATTGGGCGAATTTCTGCTGATGCATGAAGACGCTCGCCGATCCAGTTCGCCCACCGCGGCCGTGCTGGAGTTCTTGCAGAGCACCTATGAAGCCGGCGCGTCCGTAGCGAAGTGGGACCGCGCTGCGCTCGAAAGAACTGATGAACCCGCCGCTGGTGCGGCATAAGGAGAACCCATGGCCCAAAGCTGTTCCCACCTGAAGCTGATCAAATTCAAATCCACCGATACGCATGTCTGCGAAGACTGCATCAAGACTGGCGACACCTGGGTGCATCTGCGCCTTTGCCTGGAATGCGGACACGTCGGCTGCTGCGATTCATCGAAAAACAAGCACGCGACCAAGCATTTTCATCGCTCCAAACATCCGCTGATCCGCTCTATTGAGCCCGGCGAAGCTTGGATCTGGTGCTATGTGGACGAACTCTCTCCGGGAGAAATTGCCGCCTAGTAAAGATTCTCATTTCCCACTCGTCATCCCGAGTTCCGTCAATGAGGGCGCGTCGTTCTCCGGCGTCCGAAGAGGAGCGAGGGATCTTGTGCT
>DATCAX010000798.1:0-11584 GCA_036512375.1 Candidatus Angelobacter sp.
CACGCCGCCTTCACCGCTTCATTCTTCGTCACCATTTGGTTCCTCGCACCTACGTAACTGCTGAATCCCACCACCAGCAGCAACGCGATGACTCCTATTGCTATCCAAAACTTCATGTTCTCCTCCAAGTATCATCAAAAATCAAATGTCATCGGGGTTACAGTGCATTGGGGTCACAAGGCATCGACTGCCTGAACCACCTTGTCAATGCCATCCAGATATTTTGCGAACCCGGCAGCCGTCGCGATTTCTTTTTCATTCGCTGTGCGCTCGCGCACCTGTAACAACGCCAAGAAAATGCCGGGATCAAACTTTATTCGTTCTGCCAATCGCTTGATATTCTCCGCCTTGCCGGGCGCAGGTTGCTCTCCCATCGCGATAAGCGTATGCCGAAACAGCGTGCTGAAATTGGAAACCGAGTCCAACATTAGCCGCCGGATACGATTGTCGTCGCCCACAGCCTGAATATAGCTTTGCCTTAAGGTGAGCAGCTTGGTGCGGAGATTGTGTTCCAGCTGAACGCGATGAAGATCCATGGGTACGGGCAGGTTGGCGAATATATCTTCACCGTACAGGATGCGATGGCGCTGGCGGATATCGAGCATCTCGATGGCAAACACATCAGTGGAGCGCTCCAGTTCCGAGCGTGAGAATATCAGCGGTGCAGGGAACTTACTTTTGGTCCACGCGTTGATGGCCGGCGCGAGCGTTGCCAGAACGGGCGCGGAAAGCTCACGCAGCACGCAGAGGATGTTGATGTCAGAATAATCGGCATGAAATTCGCCGGAGGCAGCTGACCCGAACAGCGTCACACATTCCAGGTTCGTGCCGGCCGCTTGTTTGAGCTGGTCCACAAAATCGGTGATCTGTTTTTCTGCTTCCATAAAAGTTATCTGCGCTATGCGGTTACCAATCGCCGCTAGCGCCGCCTCCTCCGGAACTGCCTCCACCAAAACCGCCGAATCCGCCTCCGCCACCGAATCCGCCCCCACCGCCCCAACTATTGCCACCGCCTCCGCGTCCACCGCTCAAGAGAAAAAATATCAAGATGTTCCAGAGAAAACCAACCCCAAACATTTTGAGTACAAGGGAAAGGACTATCACGGCAAGAACGCCGCCTATCAAAATGGCGCTGATAGGCAGCTGAGTGTTGGGTCTGCTGCTGAGATCGTCCGGAGGTGGGCGTGGCGCTTGAGCGCCTTCAAGTTGTATGCCGGCGTCGGCTGCGATGACACCCGCCACGCGTTGCGTCATCAGTAGCAGAGCAGGGCCGTATTGATTCTGCTTGAGCAAAGGTACGGCTTCGCGTCCAAAAGCCCCTACTTTGCCATCAGGCAGGCTTGGCTCAAGCCCGTAGCCCACTTCTATACGACGCTTATGATCGTTGATCGCGAGCAGGATTAACACGCCGCGATTGCTGGATTTCGGCCCGACTCCCCAGGCTTTATAAAGATTGGAGGCGTAGCTTTCAATGTCTGAACCATCGAGCGAATGCACGGTCACGACGGCGATTTGAGCTTTGGCTTTCTGATCAATCTGCTGGCAGATGTTGCGAATAGCCTCCGACGACGAGGCGTCCAGAACGCCGGCGAAGTCATTGACGTATCCAGAGGGCTTGAGCTGGCTGATTGGCTCGGCTCGAAGGGCAACGCTGAGACAGGCCAGAGCCAAGAGCCATCCTGTTGCCTGCCAAATTCTGTTGGGAGCCATTCGTCTTCAATTATATGCAGAAGGACGACATTACAGATTTGTAATACGTTACGCAGTGGACTTATAGCTGCGGAAAGAATTGCAATCTGCAATCTGTCTCGACGTGCTTCCCGTCTGATGTGATACACTCCGCCCGCTATGTTGCCAAAGATTGTTGTAATGTTCTGCCTGATGAGTGTGCCGCTCGTCGCTGCAGACGAGTTCACGCTCTATGAGCTTCAGCCGCCGGAAACGCATCAATTCGCCATTACCTATGACGTAACGGCAACACACGAAGGTGCGCAATTCTTCTTCAATCCAATTCGCCCCGGCTCAGTTGCGACGAAAGAGCGGGTTATCGAACGCAGCAGCGGTAAGGAACTGAAGTTTGAAGTTGTGAACGGCAAAGCCGCAAAAATGACCGGCCTTGTTTCGGCGGAGACGCCGGACAACGCGGAATTCATCAGAGTCCGTTTGCCTGGGCCGGTGCCGAAAGGCGGAGAAACGCGTATCCGCATCTTCAAAACTTACACGGACGCGCCATCCTATGCGGTAACCGACGGACAATTGGTGTTTGTGCGACCGCTCGGAATCAAGCGCAATGTGGTGATCTTGCCGAAAGGCTGGGAGTTAGTGGAGTGTGCGTCGCCGGGAATTGTCTCAATAGATGATGACGGGCGGGTTCGCGTGAGTTTCTTAAACGATCGTGATGATCAGCTTCCGGTAAAGATCGTTGCGCGGAGACTGCCATGAAGAAAGCCGCAATCGTTTGGCTTGTGTTGATGGGAGCGGCGCTGTTTGCGCAGCAAG
Source organism: Candidatus Angelobacter sp. (assembly GCA_036512375.1). GTDB lineage: Bacteria > Acidobacteriota > Terriglobia > Terriglobales > Acidobacteriaceae > Angelobacter. Next base: position 2,500 of record DATCAX010000798.1, read on the forward strand.
AGTCTTTTCATCGCGCCGAACAGGACCGCGAGATCAGCTACTGGCTGCTTGAACCTTCGACTCATCAGTTTCGCATTTCCCACGATTTCACGGTCACGCGTGTGGGGCAGAAGTCTGTCCATAGCTTTGTGCGCAAGGGAAGCTTGGTTGCGCCGGACGCAAAGATGATGGATCTGGATACAGGCAAGCCTCTGAAGACTTCAACCGTCGCCGGCAAAGACGTAAACGCGCTGGGCTATTATCCAGAGCCGGTCGAGCCGGATTCAGTGGCAGTCCAGGGCGAACTTGAACGTCCGGTGGGTGAAGGCCAATCAACCCGTGTCCGCGTGCAGGAAACGTATACCGATCCGGTTGGCTACGTCCTTAAAGACGGAGAGCTTGCCTGGACGCGAACGCTGGGAAGACCTCTGAACTATGTAACGCTTCCCGCTGGATGGATGCTGACTTCAGTGAATACGCCTGCGGTAATCACATTGGATGAAGAAGGGCGCGTTAAACTGCGCTTCACCAACACTCGCAATGGCGATCTAGCCATTGTGATCAAGGCGAAGAAGCGGCCGCTGGCGAAGCAGTGATCCAGCGTAGTCCGTGACGACTGCCCACAGTTTCACTTTCGTCTTTGCCGCGCGACTTCATACATAACAACCGCCGCGGCCACGGATACATTGAGCGACGGCACTTTACCAGCCATGGGAATCTTCACCAGGAAGTCGCACTTTTTGCGGATCTGTTCGTGCAAGCCGTGGCCTTCAGCGCCAAGCACCAGCGCGCAATCCATTTTGTAATCGATCTCGTCATAAAGCTTGTCGCCGCGCTCGTCCAGCCCAACGGTCCATATATTGTTCGACTTTAACTCTTCCAGTGCGCGGCCTGCGTTAGTGACGCGCGCAATGGGTAGATACTCTGACGCTCCAGCGGAAGCTTTAACCACAGTTCCGGTAACGCCGACGGCACGTCGTTCAGGAATAATGATGCCGTCAGCGCCTGCGCCTTCCGCGGTGCGGATAATCGCGCCAAGGTTATGCGGATCCTCAATGCCATCCAGCAGCAGAACAAAGGTTTGCGTCCCGCGTTTGCCGGCGAGGATATCGTCAATGTCGTTGTACTGCTTTTCCGCCGTGACCGCGACAACGCCCTGATGATTGGCGGCGCGGGCGAGACGCGTGAGCTGTTCACGCGGCATAGTGCGCAACGGGACCCCTGTGCTACGGCAAAGCTGAGCGATCTTCTGCATACGGGCGTCACCGCGCCCTGGCGCAACCGCAACATAGTCAAAACCGCGTGGCCGCACCGACAAAGCTTCTTCAACGGCATGAATGCCAAAAATAATCATCAGACGTAAGTTGTGTGGATTTGCTGACTCTAGTGTTGCAGCAATCGGAAATACGCACAAGAGGCGGGTTAACGACGATGGAGACGCGTCCTGATAGTGCAACGCCGAACTGCAGGCTGCTTTGTGTTTGTGTCCGCGCGCTTTAGAATACGTTTGAACTCCCGTTCACTTCTTCATGTCACAGAAACAATCTCAACTTCCGGTGGTGCTTTCGATTGCCGGCCACGATCCCTCGTCGGGCGCGGGAATCACGGCGGACATCAAAACCATCGCCGCGCATGGTTGTTACGGCGTCACGTGCGTTACTGCGCTCACTGTGCAATCGACTCACGGCGTGAAGCGGGTTGATTCCGTCGAAGGCAGAGTCATTACAGAAGCGCTTGAGCAGTTGATGGATGACCTGGAGATTGCCGCGGTGAAGATCGGAATGCTGGGCTCAGCGGAAGCGGCAAAATCTGTTGCCGCTTTCCTCAAACGGTATTCGTTGCGACACGTCGTTCTGGATCCCATCATTCGCTCGAGCTCCGGCGCCGAACTCATCTCGCACGATGGATTAGAAGTAATGAAGGAGCGAATTCTTCGGCGCGCGAGCGTGATTACGCCGAACATCGACGAAGCGGCCGCGCTCATAGGTCTCACTGTCATCACCACGGACGAAATGCGGATTGCCGCGTTACGACTGCATGATATGGGAGCGCGCAATGTGATCATCACTGGCGGACACGCTGATCCGCCGCACGATCTTGTGAGCAATGAGGATCGGCGCTCGACCATTCTGCAAGGCAAAAAAATTCCTGGCCATTCCACGCATGGGACCGGCTGCGCTTTTTCGACGTCGCTAGCGTGCAATCTTGCGCTCGGCAATGATCTGGTCGCAGCCGCCAGGGCCGCCAAGCATTATGTTGAGACTGCTCTTCGCACTGCGCCGGACATCGGCAAGGGAGTTGGTCCAGTGCTCTAGCTGCGTTTCTAGCAACTCTCTTTTGCTGATTCGATTGTCAAAGAGCGAAACTTCAAAGATCACAGCATCCAAAGATTTTTACTTACAAAGACCTTTACTTCAAATACAAAAACAGCGCATTACTCCATCGGCGGCTTGCTGTTCTGCTGTTGCTGCGGGTTCTTCTGCGAATCCGCGGGTGGTTGCTGATCAGCCGGAGATTGCTGCGCCGGACGCGTTTTCAACTGCGGATCGTTATTCGCCGGAGTCTGATCAGACTGTGGAGCCGCCACTGCCGGTGTTTCGTCATCCTGTGGTGGCCGCCGGAATTCCGGAGGCGTAGTTTTGGTGCTGGGCGGCGGAGTTTTTGGTTCCACCACGGTGCGGTTATCGCGCGTCTTCAGCGCCGGAGCGGCGCCACTGCGGCGTCTGGCTTCCGCGCGCGCCACAAAACTTGATTCCACCAGGGTGGTGCTCTGTTCCGCAACATGGCCCACGGTCTGGCCTTCCACTTCCGGACGCGTTGAAACCATCACCTTCTGCCGTGCGCGATCCGCGCGTTGCGCCTGTTCATAAAAGGATTGCGCCGTTTCCGTATCGCCTTCCAGCTCCGACAGGTAACCCATATTGTTGATGGCGAAAGAATTCTTCGGATCAAGTTTGTAGGCCTGCTGGAAATTCTCGCGCGCAGTCTTGCGGTCATTACGATTCATGGCGGAAACAGCGCGCAGATTCAACCTTGCCACCTGGGCCTGCATATCCTGGTTCTTGCTCAGCTCTTTGCGGCTCTTATCGGCGTTCTGGGCCGCCACTTCGCTGATGGGCCGGCCGCGCCAGTTCTTGTTAAAGGCAATCACAATCGGCTCGCGTGATCCGGTCGCGGCTGAGCCGTCGTAATACTTGATCGCCGATTCCAGTTCGCCCTCCTTTTCCTTGGCGAATCCCATATTGTTCAGCGTGAAAGGATTGTTAGGATCCATCTTCAGCGCTGCCTGCAGCACCACATCGGCTTCCGGCGCCCGATCACGATTCAGTAATCCCAGCGCTTCGCTATTCAGCTCGTTCACTTTCATGGGGCCTTCGGCGGTGTGACCGGCAACGCTGGCCACGGTCTTGCCTTGAGCTTCCTCTGCGGTAGAGCGGTCAATCACGGCCTCTGAGGTGTTGGCCTTGGCCTGGTCATAATAACGTTGCGCCCGTTCCAGGCTGCCTTCCAGTTCAGAAACATATCCCAGGTTGTTCAGCGTAAAAGGATCATTGGGATCAATGAGGTACGCCTTGTAAAAGAGGCGCTTGGCCTTGCCGATGTCATGTTTCTTCAGCGCCGCAACGCCGTCGCGGTTCAGCTGCTGTACCGGGGTGAATTTGCTCTTCTTGGGCAGCGGAATACGAAGCTGCTGGGCCTGGGCGGCAAACCCGCCGCACAACAGAGACAAAGCCAGAACTGAAGGCGTTAACACGGTAGCAAATGGGGAACGCATGAGTTTTCAAATCCTCGTTTTAAGGCCTTTGGCCCGGCTTTCACACTGTTTCTTCCACACCGGGGCCGGCAGGGCAGAAGCTCTGCTTGTCTGTTGGATGGCAAAACCCTCTCTCAGGTTGGGCTGGCAGATTTAAGGTTGCCTGCCATCTGAGTTGCTGCTGCCTGCATCCAAGTGCAAGTAAAGGTTCAGGGCCTTAGTGTCAGGACTTATTTACTACAACCGGAGTTTGTTGAACCGTATGCATCGTTCCCCTAAAGCTTCGCTCGCAATCCTCTTTGTAGTCGTTGCTGTCGGCCTTACCGGCTGGGCTCAATCCAACCCGGCCACGCCGAAACCGGGCTCCGGGGTGCCGCAAACGTCCGTTCCCAATACCGCGCCATCGCAGCCCCCGGCTGCCACTGTCCCGGATACGGCTCCTTCCACGGCAGCCCAGCCGACGGCCGATCAGCCAAAATCGGCAGAGCAGCCGCAAGATCAGACTAAAGACCAGCCTGCGCCCGATCAGAAAACCTCTGGCACTGACCAAAAGGCTTCGGATCAAAAAACTGCCGAGCAAAAGGCTGCTGACCAGAGAGCCGCTGACCAGAAGAAATCCAACACTGACACCACTGGCAAACCCGAGCCCGCAGCCACCCCGACACCAGTCCCGCAGGCGCAGCCCAAAACCGATATTCTCGATAGCTCCGCCACGTCCGGCGCGCTGGTCACCGACGGCCACGATCCCATTCTTGACGCCGCGCCCGTGCCGCGCACCACTACCACCATGGTAGGAGGCACCATCACCGGCGTCGATCGCATGCGCAACCGCATGACCGTACATGTTTTCGGCGGCGGCCACTGGACCGTCAATTTTGACGAGCGCACCCACATCTTCCATAACGGCGCTGAAACCACGCAGCTGGCCATCAAAAAGGGCGAGCGCGTTTACGTTGACACCCAGCTGGACAACAACAAGCATGATATTTTTGCCCGCAACATTCGCGTCGGCGTGGCTGAACTGCCGGCGGACGCCGATGGCCAGATCATCGCCGTTGACGCCAAGCACAACGAACTCACGCTGCGTGACACGCTCAATTCCGTGCCGGTGCGCTTCGCCGTCGATTCTGAAACCCGCGTCAGCAACGGACAGACTCCCGCGGCCTTCAAAGACGTAAAGCCCGGTACGCTGGTGCACGTGCGCTTTGCCGCTTCCAGCCCCAACCGCGGCCTGGCGCGTGAAGTCAGCATCATCGCCGTGCCCGGATCAACTTTCACCTTTGCCGGCAAAGTCACGTTCCTTGATCTCCATCGCGGCCTTATTGCGGTGCAGAACTCCACCGACGACAAGAATTACGAAATCCACTTCGCTCCCGCAGCCGTTACAGACCGGAGCAACCTCGGCGTTGGGCGCGATGTGCTCGTCCGCGCGACGTTTGAAGGCGCGCGATATATGGCACAGTCAGTAAACGTCACCAAAGCTCCGGACGCGGAAGATAAGTAGCTTCTAGCTGCTGGCTGCTGGCCGTTTGCTTTTAGCGTGTGACTTTTAAGGCTGTCAGTGCTGCGATAACTGACGAAACTCGTGTGGCACCGCCGCCCTCGGCGTTGGTTTCTAAGGGTTTAGCTTCTCCAGATCAGTGTTGATCAGTGGTGAGGCTTTTGGCTTCCGATCACCCGCTTCTTACGGCCCTCTGCCTTGTGTCCTTCAGCCAGACCCCCACCCCCCATAAGTGTTTTGTTGCAAACAAAAGGCGAACCCCAATTCGAAAGGACTGTCGAAAGGCTGTCGACCCCTCTTTTTTGCGTTTTTTCGGCCTCGAATCGCGTTCTTCATTCGCTGCTGGCCCAGTTGCTGGTTACTAGGTGCTAGCTGCTAGGTTCTCAGCCGCTAAGTGCTTATTGTCAAAGATCTTCCACCGCTCACACCCCCAGTTGCTGCCGGAGTATAGAACGATTTTATGGGCGAATCAAGTGCGAATCCTACGTGGTAGTACCCAAGATAGATGGGGTGAATGCCCGTCTACCTATCCGGTAACGGTAGAAGCGCGGCCGGCCGCGATGAACCCAATGAGCAGCGATCCATGACTCAGTAAGAATTCCTGAATGGACGGAGCTCAGAAATGTGTTTTCTTCCGGCGCAAGCACAATGCCCACGTGGCCCCTCCACACGACCAGGTCTCCGGGTTGCGGTGTTTTTACGCGCTCAAAATCATCCACACCGCGATATAAAACCCGCGAGTCCTCGTAAGGGTAGATCAGCCCCGCGCGCGTATACAGCAGATGCACCAGGTGGGAGCAGTCCGGTTTAGGGCGGATGCGTCGTGCTGATCGCAGCGCAAAGTCGGCCAGTGCTTGCCCCTGATCTGAAGAAACAAGCGCTGCATCCTGGGTATCGTCATCCATTTGTGCTTTAGCTATCGGACCGGTCATGACTGTCCATAGCGGCAAAAACACCAGGGCGAGTTTGAGAGAAAATTTCATCAGATCATCTGATTCCGGGCAGGTTCATTGTCTGATGGTTTGATGCCTTTTCGCGCTTATTTCCTATGCTATGCAGTCACTCATTGGTACATGGGCGGCTGTAACATCTGCGCGGGCCGGATTTCAGATCAGATGAGGCGTGCGGGGGATCGCGGGGGAGGCGTCTCTGTTGCTTCAAAGATTCTTTGGATGAATGCGCATTTACTGTCCCCAGTAATATTCCTCTCTGGCATGGACTACCAGGTCCTTCTGTTTTGTCTTGACGCTGATTTTGTGAAAGCCTTCGCCGGGAGAGGGCCTGTCTGGCGTGTATCCGAGGCTGTACTGATTGCGGAGATCTTCTTCAATCTGGGCATAGATTTTCTCCACCGTTTGCTTGCCGGAAACCTCAAACAGCCTGCCGCCTGTTTCGCGGGACATTTGTTCCAGTATCTTCTTTCCGTCCACTCGTGCCTCTTGCGGATATCTGCCACGGCCGCCGCCACCCGGGCCGCCACCTGGGCCACCGCGATGGCCTCCCATTCCTCCTATCCCGCCAAAGCCTCCGCCAAAGGAATGATCTTCTTCATCTTTGAACAAAATCGAGTAGACGATCGTATCAGCGCGTTGTGCCGTCTCGATGGCTGTTCGCAACGTTTCTTTGCTGCCGCGGTCATCGCCGTCAGAGAGAACAATCAGCGCTTTGCGTCCAGTCTGTTTTTTCATCAGTTCGTCGGAAGCCAGATAGACTGCGTCATAAAGAAGCGTGCCACCGCTGCGGCTGCCGCCATTCTGGTGGCCTCCGCCATGGCCCCCGGGATAGCCACCTGACCCTTGGCCTTGGCCGGATGAATTGCCTCCGCTGGTTTGTGTGAACTGCGGCGACTGAAGGCCTGCCAGTGCAGATCTCAACTTCTCCTGCGAAGATGTTAAATCCTGATCCAGTTCTACTTCGTGGTCAAAGTGGATGAGAAACGCCTTGTCTTTATCCGGACGCAGCATCTGGTCAATAAAACTGGAACTGGCAGTGCGCTCCTGTCCCAGCACTCTCCGCTGGCTCTGGCTGGTATCCACCAGCAGTCCCAGCGTGAGAGGAAGACTGCTCTCCTGCGCAAAATAGTGAAGCGTCTGCGGCCGCCCGTCTTCTTCCAGGATGAAATCATCTTTGGTGAGATTGGTGACGATCTTCCCGTGTTTATCGCGGACGGTGGCAGGCACGTTGACCACTTTCACGTGAACCGTCATGTCTACTTTGTCTTTGTCCTGGCCGCGCATTTTCGCGCCAACCAGCGATAAACAGAGAATCGCCAGCGCCAGCAAGATGCGTATCAGGTCCCCATTCAGTTTGTCATTCTTCAAATTAGTTTTCTCCGATAGAGGTTCCCGCAGGCGCCAGTCTGGTTCGTCTAAGGCAACACTTGCTACGGAATCAATTTATGGGTTGATCTCAGGTTGTGTGATGCTGATTTTCGCGTTTCACGGTGGCCGGTGGAGTAAAGACCTTGTAAGTTATTGGTAAATTCAATGGCAACACCGCTCCCCCGGGCTTCAGAGAAAGAATCGCAGCTCAAGGGATCCGAATGCAGCGCAAAGAACGGTTGACAATCGGTCCGGGATCTCATAGCTTAAGCTTTTAAGAGTTAATCCCATGAGCAGGCAAAAGAATCCGGCACCGCCAACCCGCGCTGAGCTGCGTATCTTGCGGGCACTATGGGAGTTAGAGTCAGGGACGATAGAAGAAATCATCCACCATTCGAGTTTTCCAGCGCCACCCAACTATAAGACCACGCAGACCATCCTGCGGATCATGGAAGAGAAAGGGCTTGCGCGCCACACAACTGGTTGCCGGGTATTTGTTTTTGAGCCGGCCGTCTCGCGTGAATGGGTAGAAAAGCTTTGCGTCCGTACCCTGCTGGAGCAGAATTTTGGCGGCTCTCCGGCAAAACTTCTGGTCAACCTGCTGGAAGCTGGCCGCGTGGAGGAGCACGAACTTGAGGAACTGGAAGCCCTGATTCGCAATTACCGCATCCAAAAAGGAGAGCTTCAGCACTAAATTCCGACTGGCATTGTTTACGCCAGGGTCTTTTCATCATGAGCGCAGAGTTCTGCCTACATTTCGCCGCTACCTGCTTAAGCTACTGCCTGAAAGTTGCTGCGGGTTATTTTGCTTGCCTGATGTTGAATCGACTGCTTCGAAAACCCAGTCAGCGTTTTCTGGTGTGGATGGTCTTTCTTCTGGGATCGGCTACATATTGGCTGGAAGTGCTGGTCGGCGCGTTCCGTACTCTCGCGGCTGGAACAGCAGCCGTTGACACTTCTCCGATTTCGGCGCCGGCGGTGGCACATTCGTTTCAGGTCCCTCTGGGCTGGAGCCACAATATTTTTGTCGCCATACAAGGCCTGGGTGCGGCTTATATTTCAACTGCGGTTGTACTGCTCGGGTTGGCCGCTTGGAAGCATCTCCAGATACGCGCGCTTCTCAAACATGCGGTTGCACCATCTGTCGCGCTGAGAGATCTCTTCCTTGAAACCTGCCGCGATATGGGCATAGGTCAATCGGGAGTATCCCGCGCGAAGCTGGTAGTGCTGCCCGGCCTGAAGTCTCCGGCCACCGCGGGTTGGTGGAACCCCAGGATTCTGCTGCCTGAAATCTGCGAGGAAATTGGGCGGACACCGCAGGTTGCCGACGTGCTTTGCCATGAGCTGATCCATGTTGCGCGACGGGATTATTTCTGGGCACGACTGAGCGACCTGATTTGCTGCCTTCTGTTTTTTCATCCCGCAGTGTGGAAAGCCAGAAAAGGGATGGCCCTGCAGGGCGAACTGGCTTGCGATCTGGCGGTGTTGGAGACGCGTCCGGGTGATCGAGGCGATTATGCTGACAGCCTC
>DATCAX010000799.1:0-4465 GCA_036512375.1 Candidatus Angelobacter sp.
TAGTGAGGTGAAAGAACTGCGAGATCAAAGAGCCGCCATCGGTTCCGGAGGCCCGTTGGCGCTGAAGGTCCGATCATCATGACCGGTGGCGCCTTCGGCGGCATAAACGGGCTTCAAGATTGCAGGTTTGGGTCGACCCTGGTTCCGCGCTGGAGAATGGCCTCAATCGCTTTCCGGGATACCGTGACCGCGGATTTTGTCCTAGCCAAAGCGGGCTAAGCGCCGCCAGGAAATACTGGTGCTGCACTTAGGCAGTGAAAGAAAAAGAAGTTGGTAAAAAAGGAAACCAGCTTCAGAAGGGCAATGGCCACATATGCGGAGAAGACGCCGATCAACACAGCAAGCCCTGAAATGCGTATTGCGCGCCAGGTTGTGGTGAACTCTCCGAGAGTCTCGGCTGGAGCCGTAAGTGGCTTACGTTTAAAGGCCCTGCCTGGTTCTGTTGTTTCATGGTCCCGATTTATTGATTCCTGATTTATTGATTCCTCCTGTGTGCGCTTTCGGCACGCTTGTCTTCGGCTTTGCGGACCGCCATCCCCACTTCCGCGGCCGCAAAAATCTCTTGGAATATCGTATTACGATGTGTTAATGTTTTAGCCATTGGTTTTCCGGCAACGTGTTGATGGCCGTTCAAGCGGCGCATCGACAGGTTCCCCAGTCTCCTTCCGGAAGGTTCGCTGCCGGGCTCAATTGACCGTCTCGGCTTTGCTCGATTCACCGATGACGCCAATTTAACGAATGAGGTAAGAACAAATGGGTGCTTTGTCCTTTCTCGATCGCAGCCGCTCCGTGGGCAAGCCGGGGTTCAACCGCTGGCTTGTGCCTCCCGCGGCACTTTCTATTCACCTGGCTATCGGCCAGGCTTATGCCTTCAGCGTGTTCAAAAAACCATTGAATTACCTGGTGCAGGTCTCCGTAGCAGGCGGAGGAATCAAAGCCCTCCCCGGCATGGATAGCCCGAATGCCCTGGACTGGAAGTTTACCGACCTGGGTTGGATCTTCAGCCTGGCTATCGTCTTTCTGGGACTGTCAGCGGCCGTCTTTGGCAAATGGCTCGAGAGGGCTGGCCCGCGCAAGGCCATGTTTGCCTCGGCTATCTGTTTTTCCAGCGGGTTCTTTGTTTCCGCGCTCGGCGTGCAACTCCATCAGCTCTGGCTCATTTACCTTGGCTACGGTGTGATTGGCGGCATTGGTCTCGGAATCGGCTACATCTCACCCGTTTCCACCCTGATCAAGTGGTTTCCTGATCGCCCGGGCATGGCGACCGGTATGGCGATCATGGGGTTTGGCGGAGGTGCTCTGATTGGCGCTCCGCTGGCCAGAAATCTGATGGACTACTTCCGCACGAACCTTGACCTGGGCGTAGGAAAAACCTTTGTTGTGATGGGCGCACTTTATTTCGTCGCCATGATGTTCGGCGTCTTCACCGTCCGCGTGCCGCAGGCCGCATGGAAGCCTGAAGGCTGGGTTGCATCGGCTAAACCCAAAGCGCTCGTGACCGCGCATAACGTGGAAGTGAATGCAGCTTTCGGCACGCTGCAATTCTGGCTGCTCTGGATCGTACTGTGCATGAATGTCACAGCGGGAATCGGGATCCTGGAGCAGGCGTCGCCGATGATCCAGGAGCTGTTCCGGGGCAGAATTACCGCCGGCGCCGCGGCCGGTTTTGTGGCCTTGCTCAGCTTGTTCAACATGGGTGGCCGATTCATCTGGTCAAGCGTTTCTGACTACATCGGGCGCAGAAACACGTACTATGTGTTCTTCGTGCTAGGGGCGGTCCTCTATTATCTTGCTCCACGCACCGGCGTCAGCGGCATGAACAGTATTCCGCTCTTCGTCATCATCTCCGCCGTGATTGTCAGCATGTATGGTGGCGGTTTCGCCACCATACCTGCATATCTGCGTGACCTGTTTGGCACCATGGAAGTAGGCGCCATTCACGGACGATTGCTCACGGCCTGGTCTGTAGCCGGAATTTGTGGCCCAGTGCTCGTCAACTACATCCGCGAGTATGAGAAGAATCATGGCGTCCCGCTGGCCGATTCCTATTCCACCGTTTTATATGTCATGGTTGGATTGTTAATTGTCGGATTGGTCGCCAATGCGGCAGTGCGTCCGGTGAGTTCCAAATATTGGTACAAAGCTGAGGACGTAAGCAAGGAACTCGTAACGGCTTAGCCATTGACAGTTCCGCGCACCGTTGCGCAAAGGAGCAAAACATGGAAGACCAAATCAAGAAAACGCCAGCGGTGCTAGTTTTGGCGGCATGGCTATTTGTCGGGCTTCCCTGGACCTGGGGAGTTACGCAGCTTTGGAAGAACGCTCGGAAGCTTTTTCAATCGCCTCCAGCAGCCACGATGCCTGTGGCGCCGGGTGCCACTAACGTGCCTGCGCCGCCAACTGGTAAGTGATTCCTAGCACCCACGTTTGAGACCCTATGTAGGTCGGTGAGATGTATAAGCCAATGAAATCCCGCCTGACCCAGCCGCTTGTACGGGAGAATGGCACCCATCGCCCTGCCGCATGGGATGAAGCCATGGACCGCGTGGCTGTGGCATTCCGTAAATCCATCACCCGCAACGATCCCCGAGACTTTGGGATGTTCAGCTGCTCCAAGACCACCAACGAGCTGAACTATTCGGCCCAGAAGTTCGTTCGCGCCGTGATGGGGACCAACAACATTGATAGTTGTAACCGAACTTGACATGCTCCCAGCGTCGCCGGTCTGGCGACGGCCTTCGGCGCGGGTGGCGGCACCAGTTCCTATCGCGAAGCCGAAGACGCGGATGTAATCCTCCTCTGGGGTTCCAACGCGCGGGAAACGCACCCGATCTTCTTTCATCATGTCCTCAAGGGCATTCATAACCGCGCGAAGCTGTATGTGATCGACCCGCGCCGCACCAGCTCTGCGCAGTGGGCGGACACGTGGCTCGGGCTTGACGTGGGCTCAGACATTTCCCTGGCCAACGCCATGGCCCGCGAAATCATTGCGGCTGGGCTGGCCCACACAAAGTTCATCGAGCATGCTACCAGCGGCTTTGCCGCCTATCGCGACCACGTACAGAAATACACGCTGGAACGCGCGGAGCGTGAAACGGGCGTTCCGGCTCATGCCATCCAGCAGGTTGCGCATGCGTATGCGGGCGCCGGACGCGCACAACTCTGCTGGACGCTTGGCATCACCGAGCACCACAATGCTGTCGACAACGTTCTAGCGCTTATCAACCTTGCGCTGCTCACCGGCCACGTTGGACGCTACGGCAGCGGCGTTTGTCCGCTGCGCGGCCAGAATAACGTCCAGGGGGGCGGCGATATGGGCGCGATTCCTGATCGGCTACCCGGCTTCCAGCACGTTGAGAATGACGAGCTGCGCGGCAAGTTCGAAAAAATCTGGAAAACAAAAATTCCGGCGAAGAAGGGCTGGCATATCAGCGACATGCTGAACGCGATGGAACGCGGCGAGTTAAAGACGCTCTACTGCCTCGGCGAAAATCCCGCCGACTCAGAAGCCGATCGCCATCGGGCGCTCAAGCTGCTGGGCGGACTGGAATTTCTTGTCGTGCAGGACCTCTTCTATACTAGGACCGCCGAGCTGGCCGATGTCGTGCTGCCGGCCACCGCCGGCTGGTGTGAGAGCGAAGGAACCGTGACGTCGAGCGAGCGTCGTGTGCAGCGCGTGCGTGCCGCCGTTCCTCCTCCTGCAGGCGTGCGCGACGATATTGAGATCATCTTCGATCTGGCGCGTCGCCTGGGCCACAACTGGGGCGAGCCGAAATCCGAATGCATCTGGAATGAACTGCGCTCGCTCAGCCCCATGAATGCCGGAATGAGCTACGCGCGGCTGGAAGAGCATGGCGGAATGCAATGGCCCTGCTATGACGAGGAGCATCCTGGTGAAATGTTTTTGCACGGACGGCTGTGGCATGAGCCTTTGATTGGCCCACGGGCGCCCTTCAGCGTGGTGGAATTCGTGCCGCCTGTCGATGCGCTGGATTCGCAGTTTCCCATCCGTCTCACGACGGGTCGCCGGCTCGATTCCTATAACACCGGCGTTCAGACCGGACGTTTCTCGTCTCCGCTACGCAATGGAGAGACGCTGGATCTCGCTCCCGAAGATGGACGGCAATACAATCTCCGCGAAGGCGAAAAAGTGCGCGTCAGCTCGCGTCGCGGCTCGGTTGTCGCGCCGGTGCGGTTTGATCCCGGCCTGCGACAGGGGCTCGCTTTTCTGACGATGCATTTTCCCGATCAGGTCGCCACCAATGATCTCACTATTGACGCCGTCGATCCCAAGTCCGGGACCTCAGAATTCAAGGCCACGGCCATCCGTATTGAAAAGTGCAGGGAGGAATAATTGGACCTTCACCTCACCGGCGCGCGTCCTACAGGTGAAGAGAAAGCCGCCGTTGATCTGGAACTGGGCGGTGGGCCGGAATCAGTCTGGGAAGGCGGAGCGCCGGGGAAC
>DATCAX010000800.1:0-15845 GCA_036512375.1 Candidatus Angelobacter sp.
GTCGGACGAACGGGAGGCAGGCTTCGGGCTTACCCGGCTAAGTGGGCCTGTCGACAGGGTTCCGGCAGATCAGCAGTTCCATGGGAAAGCAGCCGGAGCAACGGATGGTTGAGTTAGTGCAAAAGGACGAATCAATTGCGTCACGGAGAAAGAGGCCCGAAAAAGGGGAAAGACCCTAGGGAGTTACGGATAGATTCTGACTTGATTGAGGGGGAGACATGCCCGAAAGGCGGGCTGTTGCGAGGGTATGAGAGAAAGATTCTCTGAGCAGCAGACTGTCTGGCGGAGCGAACCGGATTCGAACCCCCGATAGAAGTGTTAGCCCCATACGGTTTAGCAACTGCGGCCCGTCCCAATTAGGCCGCCTAACTTCATAGGCGCTGTATGACAAAACGCCCGAGTGTCGTAAGCAGGTCGCGTTAGGCGCGACTCACATCAGCCGATTCTTAGACATCCGTCTCGAAAGGGCCGCGCCGGGTAGACGGGTGGAATAGAGGAGATTCTTCAGTCGAGAAAACTCTTCGATCAGCGCCATCGTGGCGTCCCTGGCCACCAAATTCCTGCGCAATGTCTCGGACGGTTCCGGTGTTCGCGTAGCATCCCGGCCTCCTTTCTTCGATGAGCAGCCCGATGGAATCCCGGCTAGGCAGCCGGCTGCGGCATGGCATAAAGGGGCGTTTCTCCCATCGCATCCCCATCGGTGATATTTCTCTGGGTGCCCGACTGCCGAGTCGTTTCTTCGTCTGTTACAATTTACCCACGGGGCATGGACAGATGCTTCGGATCGAGGGCTTGCTTTAGGGGGATCGATGAGGGTTACTTCCTTACGGTTTCCTGTCGATAAACACCCGGAAATTGGTTATATGGGGTGGAATTGGTTGACACAGGCGACGCTAGCGACAGTAAGAAAAGACAGGGAAAATCAAGGGTTTCCCACAAACCCATGAAAACAAAGCTGGGGACGTAGTTCAGTTGGTTAGAACGCTGCCCTGTCACGGCAGAGGTCGCGAGTTCGAGTCTCGTCGTCCCCGCCAGCTTTTTCAATCACTTAGTTCACTTTTTGCGAAATGGCGATGTGCCCGAATGTGCCATTCACGCTTCCCTTTCCGAAAATGAGATCCATGACACGCGCCTGGGCCTGCCGTTTGGACTCCGGTATCGCCTGGCTGTATTGGTCAAGCGACGTCCGGCTGGACGCGTGGCGCATGAGTTCCTTCTGCACCATGATGTCCTCTCCGTTCGCCCGAAGCAGAGTTGCGAGTGTGTGGCGCAAAGTGTGCCAGCCCACTCTCTTGTTGATGCCGGTCTTAAGAACCACCGCCTGCAGGTTCTTGCGCAGTCGATCCGGCCAATACGGCTGTTTGCCTTTCATCTGCAACTCGCAAATACCCAATCCTCAGGCTGGCTGTACGGACTGAATGCGGCCCATTGTCTTAGCGCCCCAATCGCCCACTCATCCAAGGGAACTGGCTTTCGCGATCCCGCCGGTCTTGCAGTTGTCGTTGATGCGCTGATGGTAGATGCTGCGTTCAACGCTGATCTGCATCCTGCCCCAATCGACATCGGACCACCAATCGCCCGTTCCCAAACCACATAATTCTGGAGCACACACGCCCAGCAATCTGTCGCATTCCTGACGACCGCCACGCCCAAAAGAGTGAGCATGGTTATACGCTATTTTGGGCATAGCGCGGTTTTTTTTGCAGGTTTTCTTGTTTTTGTTGTAACTTTCCAACGCCTGACTTCACTTATCAGACAGCTATGGAATCGGCGGACAACCATTCTTGAGTCGAGGGGCAAGAGATGCACGTATCGGATACGGAAGCAGTATCGCGTGCTATAGAGGTAAAGCAACGCGTGCGCGATCGACTCCTGTCATTTGCAGGAGTGCATGGCGTGGGCGTGGGTTGCAAGTTCATCGCGGGCAAGCGAACGAATGAATTGGCCATTTCTGTTTACGTTCACAAAAAGCTGCCGTTGCATGCCCTCTCATCCAACCAGGTTATTCCGGCTGAAATTGAAGGTATCCCGACTGACGTAGAGGAAACACCTGTTGCGGAGTGCTTTGACGATGCCGGCCGCTATCGTCCGTTGGTTGGCGGCAGCCAGCTTGAATACACCACCACGGAGCATCCAGCACCAAATACGACGGTTACACATTTCAATTCCGGCACGCTCGGCTGCATCGCACGCGCACGGCGGACGGGAAAGAATGTGATCCTCACCAACGGACATGTTGCAGCCGGGTGTGGCGATCCGAGTGTCGCCATCTCTGCCGGACTGCGCCATGGCCAACCCGATGACACAAACGACTGCTCGTGCTGCTCCAAATGCTGGGCCACTGTGGTCGGAACCGTGGTAGACGCAAAGATTGATCCCGATGCAGGATTGATTCAAATAGATAAATGCGTTGACGTCACCCCAAATATACGGGAGATGGGGCCGATCCAGGGTGTCCTGAACACCGCACAGATCAATGCCTTGGGTAATCAGCGAGTCCAGATGCGTGGGGCGAAGACAGGCTCCGTCAAGTTTGGAACCGTCAGTCCTGTCTCTATGGATAGCAACAGTATTTGCCGTGAGAGTGACGATAGGCCGGGCATAGTTCGCGCCTATAGCCACGCAATCCGAGTGGACGCCGACACGAACAATATGTTTGGGCAAAGAGGCGATTCAGGTTCTGCAGTTCTGGACATGAGCGGCAACCTCGTGGGCTTGCTCTTTGCCGGAGTCGTCGGCACAGGCAGTGCGCCTTCCTATGGAGTGGTAGCGCGCATTGATCGCATCCTGAGCGAATTTCAGGCGTCATGGGACCTGGAAATCATTACAGCGCAAAACGCGGCAGCTTTGGGTGCATCGGCTGCTGCTGTCCCGGCCCCGCACGCGTTTGCCGCGATTGAACCGGCCCACGCTGCGGTTGAAGGCTTCCAGCCCACTGAGGAAGAATTGCAACTGCTGGGTCGCGCGCGTGACGAAATGCTTGCCACTCCCCTGGGACAGCGTGTCAGCGAGCTTATCGGGCGGCACGTCCCGGAAATTCAGGTACTGATCCGTACCCGGAAACGCATTGCGGCAGTTTGGCGACGAGTGTCTGCGGCCGATCTTTTTCGAGGTCTGGTGGAAGGAATTCGCTCACCCGAAAGACCCCTGGCACAGTTTGTCTCGGGCGCACCGCTTCCCGAGCGCATTGCCGCCATGAGCCGTGTGCTGACGCGGTATGGAAGCCAGGGGCTGGTGGCCGACTTGAAGGTAATTTCCGCCCTGGCGGCCGATATCACTTCCAAGTCCTATGGTGAAGTGCTGGATTGGGTAAAGACCGAGCCCACAAACCGGCTTGAGGCTGCTCCATGAGGCAACGTGTAATGCTGATCCAAACGCCGGCGAATGCACGGCTCGGACTTTCTTGAATTTTCTTCGTTCCAGGCCGTAACGATTCAAGGTCTGCCTTCACTTAATAACGAGGTTGACATTCAGGCAGTTTGGAGTAAGGTTTTGCCTGAAACTCTACACCGCTCCCGGCGCTGACTTAAGCAAGAATGGAAGCGCGCACTGCACGGGTCTTTTGGCTTGCCTGCCCGCTTGATCAGCGGCTAACCGTCATTGAGTATTTCGTGGCGTGGATAGGCCGGCACTCGGTTCGTCGCCCGCCAATGCAGCAAGCCAGAGCTGATGATCGACTTCGAGCGAATCCGGAATATCAAGAGGGCCGCACAAGGCCGGTTGTTGGCGATACCAGGCGTGCACGCCGTAGGAATTGGCTCGAAGATCGTGGCCGGCCAACGCACTGCAGAGCCATCCATCATGGTTTTCGTTGTCAAAAAGAAGCCTGTGTCCTTGCTTCGGCCGGAAGAGGTAATTCCTACAGAAATCGACGGCGTTAAGACCGACGTGTATGAGTCTGAGATTCCTCGTTCTCATGCTGTTGACGACAGTAAATACCGCCCGCTGGTTGGGGGCGGGCAAATCGAGCCGGGCGGGTTTTCGCCGAACTTGGTAGATAGCGCCACCTCAAAGCTGGTCGCAGCGGGTTCAGGACTGGGCGAGTTCGGGACGCTGGGTTGTCTCGCCATCACTGGTGGGGCCAACCCGAAGGTCCTTGCGATCACCTGCTGGCACATAATAGCTTCGGCGCTCCGGGGGAAATCCACGAGCCTGACCGCCACGCCGGTCGTTCCGAAGATTAATTTTGGCGGGACCAATTCCGACAATTCATTGGTCTTCGTTACCCTGAGCCTGGGCGGCAAGGATTTACAGGTCTTCTATCGGACGTCGGTTTCGGATACCCCGACGACCATCGCTGCTGCTGTCGCCGCACGGATCGGTGCCCTTGGGGTCGCGGGGCTTAGCGCAACCGCGAGCGCTACCACGATCACACTCACTACAACAGCCGGACCGCTCAGCTACAACTGCGCGGTTTACAGCCAGCCTGAGGCCAACACTGAAGCGGATGTGCGCGCCTCAGTCGAGGGAACCGCGATTTCACTGAGTGGCCAGGCTTCAAAGGCGTGTGCGGCGTACGTGACTATAAACGTTGGCGCAGCGTTACCCACTTACGGGATCTTTGTTCCCATTGCCGCCGGCGACAATGCAACCAAGGTCGCCAACTCGATCATGAAAGCTATCACGGATCGTAATCTATCGGGTGTCACGGCCATTGAGATGGATCCTCCAAGTCCCGGTGACCCTGCCACTGTCTCGGTCAGCGGGGTCCAGGAGATCGAGTGCCAGGTAAGCAGCGATATCCGTGTGGGGCAACCCACGAACGCCTTCTGTTCGAAGTGCTGCAAGTGCTGTGACGATCGTATCGGCGTAGTCTTCGACGCCAGGCTGGATCTGGATGTGGCTCTCATCCAGCTTGATCCAGCTTATGTGGAGAAATATCGAGCCGAGATTCAGGACATTGGCGTGGTGAAGGGGGTTCACGACATTACCTTGGAATCGTCAGGGTACCCCTTGCAGAAGCGGGGACGCACGACGGGTCGCACCGATGGTACTCTCTTGGCGCTTGATCAAGACGGTGAGACTGCCGATTCCGACTCGTTCAACACGCCTCCTGCTTGGACGCTCCTTCGGCGCCACTATACTGGTGCCTTTACCATCCAAGGCGCCTTCTCTGACAAGGGCGATTCGGGAGCAGCCGTCGTGACCAAGACGCCCAATCCTGGAGATCCCAACAATAACCAGATTGTGGGCATCCTGTTTGGCGGCACCGGCACTGTGACCTGGGCAACACCCATTCTTCCCGTCCTCTCGGCATTTCCTACATTGAATCTCACCATTGCGACAGCGACTGCGCCAGGGCAGGACGTTCCCGTCCCTGCTGCAAGTGCACCAGCGGCCCACGACGCGATGGTTGCGGCGAACGTCGAGAGTGTACCCGCTGCAAACCTTGCCGACGCGCAACAGAAGATCACAGCGATTCCGGCGGGGCGACGGTACAGCGAACTCGTGCAGCGCCATTTTCCGGAGGTGCAAAGACTGATCAATGAAAATCGGCGTGTGGCAACGGCGTGGCAGCGCAACGGCGGACCGCAGATTGCCCACGGTCTGCTGCAGGTGGTCCAATTGCAGAAAGAACGGCTGCCGTCCGACATCAATGGCAAGCCGCTGTCGCGGTGCTTGGCAGGCATTCAGAGTGTGTTCACTCGTTACGGCAGCCCCAACTTGGCAGCCGACTTAACGCAGTACGGCCCCCCACTCGCGCAGCTCGCCGGACTCACCTATCCTCAGGCGCTCGACGCCTTGCGGAACTTGGAGATGCACTAGCAATGGCGGGACAGGCTGGCACTCTTGAAACCATCGCCCGCCAAATTGGGCGGGCGTTGCAGCCCCTGGAGCAGCAACTCACCTCCGGCAACGTCATCCAGTTCTTTGCCGAGTTGGGCCTCCAGTTTTCGTCGCAGCTTCTCCAGCCGAGTTTTGTCAATGCACTGAACGCCGGTGCGACCGCGGCGGGTAAACTGCCTGCCACCATTGCACAGCTTTCGGCGGATATCGACAACGACAATGAGGCGGGGATCTTGGAGGACGGGATACAGCTCATCCAGGAGATCGGCACCGTCATTACCGCCCTGGAGCAGATGGGGACGGAGTTGACCAACATCTCTGGAAGCCTGCCGGGGTTGAACGCAGCGGAAGTAAATACTTTCGCCCACAATCTGCCTTCCAATCTGCTCAGCTATCTTCTCATTTCCTACCTGGAGAACATACAGCCGGGCGTGGTCGGCGTCGGCAACCTGTTAGGAGTTCTCGATTACATTCCCAATCCAGGTGTTCCCGGCGACCCGACTCATCCGCCTTACACGACCCGCAAATTGCAGCTATCGCGCCTGGGTGACCTGTTCACCAAACCGGACCAGTTATTGAAGAATCTTTATCAATGGGGCGCTCCAGGTTTTGATGGGACGCTTTTGATACCGCGACTGCGCACATCCTTGCAGCTTCTCGGCGTCTCGTCGGCGGTCGTGGTGCCGGGTACGCCTCCGGCGCTGGATTCTTCCATGTTTTCCGTCCAGACAGTTCCTCCCGGAATCAAAGCCACGCTGAAAGCGTCTCTACCCGGCGGTTTTGATTTCACACTGCCCTTGGGTGGTGTGTGGTCGGTGCACATTTCGGCCACAGGAACGCTCAGCGGGGGGCTTGCTGCCGCGATCACGCCTCCCGCTAACGTGACTTTTCATCCATCGGCTGCTCTCACCGCACAATTGGAAAGCGACCTTCTTGCCCAGGGCGCGGACTCTTCCCATCCCATCATTATTATTGGGCAAACTGGCGGCAGCCGCCTCCAGACCGATTCGTTCACTTTCGGGATGGGGCTGAAGATCACCTGGGATTCCGGCTCAGGCACTGCCACTGCCGAACCGACGGTGCAGATCAACATCAAAGGCGGGAAAGTGGTCATCGACATGTCGAATGCCGATGGCTTCCTGGCCACGGTGCTTTCGGGAGTTCATGTTGAGGCTGGATTCGATCTCGGCATCAGCTGGGCGCCCGATACGGGCATCCACATTACCGGCGGCGCCCAACTGGAAATCGATCTTCCTCTTCACTTGACTTTGGGGCCGATCACACTGCCCACGCTTTATCTGGTCGCGGGCGCGAGCAGCAGCGGCCTTCCCATTGAAATTTCGGCCGCACTGGGACTCACGCTGGGACCGATTGAAGCCTCGGTGGATCGCGTCGGCGTCAAAGGATTGATTACATTTCCGGACCATGGCGGCAATCTTGGCCCGGCCAATCTTGCCATTGACTTCAAGCCCCCCAACGGACTCGGCCTTGCCATTGATGCTGGCGTAGTGGCGGGCGGCGGTTACATTTCTTTTAATCCGGATAAAGGTCAATACGCCGGCGTTTTTGATCTCTCCCTAGCTGAGATTGTTCAGGTAAAGATCATCGGCGTGCTGGATACCATCCTGCCCGACGGTTCACACGGCTTTTCTTTCCTGCTGATCATCACCTTTGATTTTCCTCCCATCCAACTCGGATTTGGATTCACACTGAACGGAGTCGGAGGGCTGGGCGGCGTAAATCGCACGATGAATACTGACGCGCTGCATGCGGGCTTCCGCGCGCACACGCTCAACTCTGTCCTGTTTCCGCCCGATCCCATCGCCAACGCGCCGCAGATCATCAGCAACATAGAAAATTTCTTCCCGCCGGCGGAAGGCCGTTATCTGTTCGGCCCCATGCTGGAAATTGGCTGGGGAACTCCTACCCTGATCACGCTGGCGGTGGGAGTGATTCTGGAAGTCCCGGACCCGGTGCGACTGGTGCTGCTCGGACTCATCGATGCCGGCTTGCCCACCACCGAAGCCGCATTGATCGAGCTCCATATCGATGTGCTCGGGATCCTTGATTTCGGCGCAAAAACCCTTTCCATTGATGGTTCGCTCTATGATTCCCGCGTCCTGATCTTCTCGCTGGCCGGCGACCTGGCACTGCGGCTCTCCTGGGGCGACAATCCGAATTTCCTCTTTTCTCTGGGAGGATTTAACCCGCACTTCAGCACCGCCGGACTTGATGTCCCCAACATGCACCGGCTCACCGTCAGCATTGGCGACGGCGACAATCCGCGCATCAGCGCGAACAGTTATTTCGCTATCACCTCAAATTCCCTGCAGTTCGGCTCCAATGTTGAGGCTTACGCTTCTGCCGCCGGTTTCACCATTCACGGATATCTGGGCTTTGACGTCCTGATTATCTTCTCGCCGTTTTCGTTCGAGTTTGATTTCTCTGCTGGATTCGATGTCTCCTTCGAAGGCGCTAGTCTGTGCGGCCTGAGCGTTGATGGCACTTTCTCCGGCCCACGTCCCTGGCACCTGCACGGCGATGCCAGCATCCACATTCTGTTTTTCAGCGTCAGTGCGTCTCTGGATATCAGTTGGGGTGACAGCACGCCGGCGATTCTCCCGCAGAAACCGATCCTTCCCGACCTGCTGCCGGCGTTTCAGGATCCACGCAATTGGAGCACCTCGCTTCCGGACGGGACCACCCAGGCAGTTACGCTCTCTACACCCAAACCGGACGACAAAACTCTGCGCGTTCATCCCATGGGCACTCTGAGTGTCCGCGAGAACGTGGTTCCTCTTGATTTGCCCATCACCCGATATGGCAATGCAACGCCCTCTGACGGAAACTACTTCGCCATCAGCGACGTCCAGATCGACGGGCACGAAGAGACCAAGCAAAATTTCCAGGACTACTTCGCTGCCGGCCAGTTCCTCACTCTGAGCGATGCTGATAAGGTGAGCCGTCCCAGCTTCGAACGATACGACGCCGGGATTAAGGTCGGCTCCACGGAAATCGCTTCTGGAGCGGACTCACCGCGCACCGTTTTCTACGAAGAGCGCTACATTGACGAGCCCGCCGGTTTTTCCCGCTTCGCTCGGCGTTACGCCATGGCGGCGGATGTCCATCTTGCGCTCAGCGCCCAGGGCGCAGGTTTTGAGTCTCCGCTGAAAAACACCGGACTCTTCAAATACGGAACCGGGGCGGCTGGGGCGAAGATCACAACCCAGGACGCCGCTTACGTTGTGGCGCACGTGGAAGATCTCTCCGTGCGTGGCGATATTGTTTCTTCTTCAGGCGGTACTTACTACCACGCGCGCGCGGCGCTCGACACCTATCTTGCTCTGCATCCTGAAGAGAGCAGCAACCTGCAGATTCTTCCTGTGCACGAGGTGACAGCATGAGTGATCCGCCTCTTGGCCGCTATCACTTCTTAAGTTGGGCGCGTCGCGGCGTCGGAGCCAGTGTCAGCAACCCGGACAACAATGGAACCCTGCCCGGGCGGGCCAGTTTGAGTGTCCAACTCTCTCTCGATGTCCAGAAAGGCGGCACGACCACCACGGTACAGCCCACGCCCATGCAGGTCCAGATGTTCGGGCCAGGGGATGTAATCGGCATCGATCCGCGGCATATCATTCGCACCGAACCGCGCAACTTCACTGTCAACTACGAACCAAACTATCTTTGCGGCATTGAATTTGACACGCCCGATCTGCCCTGGTTATTCACCCCCGCGGCACCCAATGGAGACCATCTGCGTCCGTGGCTGGCGTTGATCGCATTAAAGCCGGATGAATTCAAGCTTCCCTCCGTGGCGCCGAATCCTCTGCCGGTGGTGCAAGTCCAGACCATGACTGCGCTACAGGACCTTTCCGATTCGTCCAACTGGGTCCACGTACAGTTGAGTGGTGACACGCCATTGAATGACGCCATGAACACCGCTCCGGGAAATGTTATCTCTCGTCTGCTGTGTCCGCGGAGGCTCGATCCAGAGACCCATTACACGGTATTTCTTGTGCCGTCATTCGAAATAGGCAGGCAGGCCGGACTGGGCCAGGATGTTTCAGGCATGGCTACTACTGATCCAGCCTGGACCAACGCTACTCATGCTCCGTTGTCGCTGCCCTTCTATTATCAGTTTGAATTCAACACCAGCGATGAGGGCGATTTTGAATCTCTCGTCCGTCGACTAACGCCGCGTGTTCTGCCTGCCGAAGTGGGTGAGCGTCCTATGGACGTAAGCACGCCCGCGCCGCATATTCGTTCCGCTGGACCGCCGCTGGGGCTGGAGGGCGCGTTGCACAGCGTCCTCACGCAACCCACGCCTTGGAACGACCCGGACAAAACGAATTTCCAAACTGATGTTCAAACATTCATCAATCATCCACAGGTCTCCACGGACGATCCCGCAAACCCGAGTCCTGACGATCCTGTCATTGCTCCCCCTATCTACGGACGTTGGCACGCCGCTGTTCAGAGCGTGGATCGAACCGCGCAGGGATGGGTGAACGACTTGAATCTTGATCCGCGCAACCGCAGCGCGGCAGGCATGGGTACGCAGGTGGTTCAGGATGAGCGCACGCAATTAATGGCTTCCGCATGGCAGCAGGTGGACGGTGTACGCAAAGCCAATGAATTGTTACGCCAGGCGCAACTCGCTCGCGCCGCCTTACAGCAACTGCATGTTCATGAATTGCGGCCGGCCCTGCCGGAAACCTTGATGACGGTAACCGCACCGTTACACGCGCGCCTTCTCGCCAGTCCGACAACGATCCTGGCCTCCGTAAGAAAAAGTCGTGTGCCGGAACGTCTGCTCTCCGGCACCTGCCGCCGCGTAACGCGCCCACGCAGAAGACTTGGAACCTCGCCAAACTCAAGACCGGCATTGCTTTCGCGAGTCAACTCCGGTGAGATCGCCATCGTTCCCAATCCCAAGCCGCCGGGCGGCATGGTCTCAATTGATACTATTTCCAATAATTTTGTCACTCCATGGATCAACGCGCTGGCGAAGTACTGGAAATGGATACTAATCGCGCTGTTGCTTCTCCTTCTGTTGGTGGTTGTGGTGGTCGGAGTTTTCGCAGGACCCGGAGCGGCATTGATTGTTCTTGTTGTGGCTGCGGCAGCTGCGGCCGCGATCTGGCCGGCAATCAAAAAACTTTTGCAGCAAGCTCAGGCTGCAAATAGTTTGACGATAACAGGCATGACACCGGCAGCCGTTGCGCAGGCTCCTCCTAACCCAACCTTCGTGGTTACCACGCCGGGAACAGCGCCTCCGTCCGGCGGCACAGGCGCCGATTCCACGCAGGCCTTAGCTTTCCGTAGCGCCACGACTGACCTCTTTACATATTTTCAGGCATTCCCTGTTGATCCGCCGCTCGCGCCGGCGCTTGATCTGGTAGCTATCAAGACCACTCTGCTGGCGCGCCTTGACCCGGTAGTCACCGTGCCAAAGCGCGTGCAATCACTCATCTCGTTTTCAGCTGGTTTTACCTGGCTTGCCGCCGATCCATTGGAAGAGATCATGGCAGCGCCGGAATTTCCTCAACCGATGTATGCACCACTGAGCGATCTCTCTGCGGATTACGTGCTGCCAGGCGTCGAACTTGTCCCACCGGACACTCTGGGAATTCTGCTCGCGAACCATGCGTTCATCGAAGGTTACATGGTGGGTCTGAATCATGAAATGGCGCGCCAGCTTTTGTGGAATGATTACCCCACTGATCAGCGCGGCAGTTACTTCCGCCAGTTCTGGGATGTAAAGGCTTACGTTCCACAGAAAGGCGATCCCAGCGATCCCGCGAAATTGCGCGAGCTGCTGAAAGATATCCCTTTGATTCATACCTGGCCCAAGCCGCTTCCGCTGGGCCAGCATCCCAACCGCACGGACATTGTTCAGAACAACGTAGTGCTCCTGGTGCGTGGCGAACTCTTTAAACGCTATCCCAACGCGATTATCTACGCAGGCAAAGCCAAGCGCGCCGTTGATGGGACCCGCGTGCTCGATGAGACTGACGAGCGTTATCCGATTTTCCGCGGCACGCTGCCCACTGACATCACGTTTCTTGGATTTAATCTGAGCCTCGACGACGCGCGTGGCGGCACTCCGCAATCTCCAGAAGGATTTTTCTTTGTCTTTCAGCAACAGCCTTCCGAGCCGCGATTTGGGCTTGAGCCGAATGAAGATGCCACTCCCATCGCGCATTGGGCTGAGCTTGCGTGGACTAATTTCGAAGTTGTTGATGGCGGCGCGCACAGAGCCGCGGGCGGAGGCGGCGGAATTTTCAAGCTGCCCAATCTCGGCAACACCACTCGTGGACTGACGATCGCCAACAGCCCCTGGCGGCTTTCTTCTCAGGTGTTTTCACTCGTCTTGCAGAATGTAAAACTGCCGGACTTCCTTTCTTCTACTTTGAACCCGGTGAGAGTTTCTATTCCACCCGGCGGCGGAAATCCCGCCCTGCCGGACTACAGCCCGGACGATCCCAACAATAATTGGGGTGTGAACAGCGCCCAGACAGCCTACATTCTTTTGCGTCTGCCTTTTCGCATTCTGATTCACGCTGACCTGATGTTGCCACCACCATGAGCACACGACCAAACCCGAACGTACCTGGAATCCCGGCTCCCGGACAGCCGCCGATCATCGATCCTCACCAGCTCGATGCGGCGACGCCTGTTCTCTTTCTGCCGGTGAACATTGAAACCCGCTTCATGGACAACTCCGATGGCCGCCCTGAACTTTGGCTGCGGATTTATCCGGACCAGGTTGCCATCAACTCCCACGAACCGGAACTTACGGACCAGGAGATTGCTGATGGCACCACGTACTGGGACGCGGTGTGGCACGCGGGAAATCCACCAGCTTCTGCCGACGCCGTGAAAGCTCCGTGGCGTGGTCTGGCTTCGCTCTATGGCACTCCGCGCGCAGCATGGATTGCCCAGACAATGACGCCGTTGAACGTGGCGCTCCAGCCCGTGCCTCCCACGCCCGCCGGAACTGATCCCAATCCAAAACCGGTGTATCCCACACCACCGACGCGGCCTAGTTCGTGGAACAAACCCGCGATTGCTGATGCACTGCCTGATGCCTGGACGGTAGTAGCTGTTTCCGGAACGCAGCAGACGCAGTTTCGCGGCGGCCCGATCACGCCTGATCTAGCCGTAGGTATGACGCCTGGCGCTGGCGCACTGCCGCCGGGCCAACCGGTTGATCCCGGGATGCAATGGCTGGTGGATTTCGATACCGCCGTCAAAGCCGGCATGGCTCTGAAGATCCCGCTGACAGCCCAGCAGGGGGCCGCAGGCTTTGATCGCATTTTTGTGTACGGGTTGCGCACCCAGGGCGCTGCAGGAAATGACGCCTTGTCCAGCCTTCTGAACGCGCACCACTACACTGATGGTTTCTCGCTGGTGGCACAGGGCGCTCCTACCAACAACACACCCGATGCCGATTCAGCTTATTCGCGCAAAGATCTGGATTATGAAATCAGCTTCGCCGTCGAGCGCGGCGCTCCGCTCACCAAGGACGCAAGTGCAGACGGCAACGCTTTTGCTGCGCTCATCGGCATTGATCCTGCAACCATGGCGCATGTTGGCTCAGCCGACGGAACTGGAGAGCGCAATGGCCGAGACATGCTCACTGCTCTCTGGCCCGCGACGCTCGGTTATTTTTTCAGTCAGATGATGGCTGATGTCTTCACACCCCAGCAGATTGAAACCGCTCGCCAGTATGTAATTTCCAACGCCATTCCGCGCGGCCCTGTTCCCGCCCTACGCGTAGGACGCACGCCCTATGGAGTTCTCCCAGTCACATCGCTGCGCCGCTATCCCACGAAAGCGACCTTTCCTGCAGGATCGTTTGAACCGGCGTTAGTGGATTTTCTTCAGCGTCTCTGGCCCAGCTGGCTGGCAAGTTCATCGGGTGCGCCGCACATGCAAAACTCAGGCGATCCGGACGCGCAACTTGCGCAGGTCCTGGGCATGGACGCAAGTTCCATGACTTTCCGGGGACGGCAGGTTCTGGGAGATGATTTTCTCTGGAATTACATTACCTTCCAGGGCATACAGATTCCCACCATCAACCCCTGGTGGTTGCAGCATCTGGCTCGCGGACGAGCTTTGCTGGATTTTTTCAAATACAACGATTGGGACCCGCGCGTGATTCATCTGGGCATGGCCCAGAATTCATTTCCCGTCCCCTTTCCCACTGTGCAGGCGGGACCGCTTTCTGAAACTGATCCGCTTAAACCTGATGCCGATCTGGGCGGCGGCAAAAAAGGAAATTACATTCAGTGGCTGCGGCAAGCCTCGGCCAGCGACATTCAGGCAGAGAACTATCCCGGCCCCAAGCCCACGGCGTTGCTCTATAAAATTCTGCGCCAGTCCGTGGTGCTCGACTATGCCAAGCTGGCGACCCTCGCCGAGATCAGCGCCTCACGGCTGCAGCTATCGCAGATACGGGAACCAGAAATCCTGGGCGTACAACCTCAAGCACAGCCGCAGGCACTTCCCAAAGTCAGCGTGTGGGAAGTGCTGGCGCGGCCTTCCATACCCAATCCGCAGCTCAGCTGGGCTGAATATTTAGTTAACCTTGATCCGCCGCCACAATCTCCCTTCGCACAACTTGCGGAACTGCGCGCCTGCCTCGATCGCCTGGCTACGCTTTCCACCGCCGAGCTTGATCGCCTGCTGACGGAAACGCTGGATGCTTGCAGCCACCGGCTTGACGTGTGGGTCACCGCAGTTGCGACGTCGATTTTGAATCGTAAGCGCTCCGCCCAAGTCAACGGCGTCCATCTGGGATGCTTTGGCTGGGTGGAAGAGGTGCGTCCGGCAGCGCGCCGCCCTGCGATTCAGGGCACTGAACTGGAAACCGTCCGCTTGCTGGATTCCCGGCGCGCGACCACACTCAAGCGCCAAGTCAATTTGCCGGTTCCGGTACAGCCTCTGCAGGATAACGGAGGTTTCATCTTCGCTCCGTCATTCGCGCAGGCATCTGTTGCCGCTGTGCTTCGTAACGGCTACATGACGCACAAAGGAACCAGCCAGGAAGGATTGCTTTCCATCGATCTCTCTTCCGAGCGTGTGCGCAATGCGTTGCTTCTGCTGGAAGGCGTACAGCAGGGACAAAGTCTCAATGCTCTTCTCGGCTATCTTTTTGAAACGGGCCTGCACCAGCTGAATCTCGACAAATACGCGCAACCTTTCCGCAATCGTTTTCCGATTATCGCCAACAAGCTCACGCCCTCCAGCGATCCCAGCGAATCCGTAGCTGCTTCCAACGTGGTGGATGGCTTGGCTTTGCGGACGGCGTGGGACAACGGTCAGCTCGCCGCCGGACAGAATTGGGGAACGGGTTTGCCGGGCGCCGGCGCTGACCAGAATTCCATCATTGGGTTACTCCACACGATCGACGACTACGCAGATGCGCTGGCAGACCTTTCGATTTCGGAAGCTGTCTTTCAGATCATCCGCGGAAATTTCGGCCAGGCTGGCACTCTGATGGATGCGATCTCCAAAGGCGCGCGTCCGCCCAATCCTGAGGTGGTCAACACGCCTCGAGGCGGACTCGACCTAACCCATCGCGTGGGTCTGCTTTTTGCCGGCAATCCCTCGGTCAACCCTGCTTGGGCCAGTGTGCCCGTGAATCCGCGCGCTGCCGCCGAGCCATGGCTCGACGCATGGCTGGGCCAGCTTCTTCCTGATCCTGCAACAGTCATTTGCGACGTGAAGTACCACGACGTCGGCGGAGACCACATTCAACAAGTCTCGCTCGGCGACCTGAACGTCGGCCCGCTGGATGTGCTGGTCATGGCTGACGTAGGACAAAATGCGCAGAAGGGCGAACTTGAGAACAGAATCTTGTTGGCAGCGGCGCTTCCCGCGAATGCCACGAACATTCAAATTGATTTTCAACCTGTCGCGCCACCGCCCAATTCCATTTTCTTTCCTGACGCGTTCTTCCTCGCCAAGTCACTGCGGACGCTGATCAGCTCCGCCCGGGCCCTCTCACCCCAGGACCTAACTGTTCCTGAGGTCACCGCAGCCAACGCGGG
>DATCAX010000801.1:0-2834 GCA_036512375.1 Candidatus Angelobacter sp.
GTTCGACGAAGGCTCGGCGAAAAAATTCATCATCGATCCGCACAACAGCCTGAAGAAGGCCACCATTGATCGGCGAGTAATTGTCGACCGGGTT
This sequence comes from Candidatus Angelobacter sp., assembly GCA_036512375.1. Classification (GTDB taxonomy): domain Bacteria; phylum Acidobacteriota; class Terriglobia; order Terriglobales; family Acidobacteriaceae; genus Angelobacter. The sequence goes on from DATCAX010000801.1 coordinate 95, forward strand.
CCTCACTCGGAGAGCATCCACAAGGAGAGCATCCACAAATAGAATCAAGGCGCTTCTCGGTCTCTGACCGCGTAGTGTGGTTTCTTTTGTGACCCAACTTTGCGTGGACCTTTATGCGCGTAAAGCGCCAGTCGATGGTGGTTTGGTTGCGGTTCATTTTGAGGGCCCAAGATAGGAAGGAAAAAATGAAGAGTACGATTGAAAGTGCATCTCCGTACGTTCTACCGTCCCTGTCCTACGCAGAGGACGCGCTGGCTCCCGTAATCTCAGCACACACCATTGGCTTCCACTACGGCAAGCATCACAAGGGATATGTCGATAACCTGAACAAGCTGGTAGCTGGAACGGAGTTTGCGGACCTGCCGTTGGAGAAGATCATCACCGCGATAGTCGGCAAAGACGATAAGACAGCGATCTTCAATAACGCAGCGCAAACATGGAACCACACGTTTTACTGGCACAGTCTGAAGCCGAAGGGCGGTGGTGAGCCACCCGTAGTATTGAAGCAAAAGATCGAGGCATCCTTCGGCACCTTGGATGCATGCAAGAAGGAGTTGGCAACTGCTGCAATGACCCAGTTTGGCAGCGGCTGGGCATGGCTGGTGCTGGATGGCAGCAAGCTCAAGGTGGTCAAGACCGGCAATGCAGATGTGCCGATAACCACTGGCATGAAACCGTTATTGACCATCGACGTGTGGGAACACGCCTACTACCTGGATTACCAGAACCGGCGCGCGGACTATATCAACGCTGTGCTGGAAAAACTGATTGATTGGGATTTCGCGGCAGAGAATCTTGGCCGATAGCAGCCTGAACGGTTGCATGCTTTATCCGAAGCCATGCCTAACAAGGCGCTTCACCCGACGCGCAGTGCACGTCGGGTGAGCTTTAGCGTTAGGCGGAAGCGCAAAAAGCGAGAAAGGACTTCCGCAACCAACTGAAGGAGCATATTGATTTTCTTCCTGCTGAGCCGACAGAAGAATCTGAACGCAATGGCAAAGAAAGTCGCAGACCTATTTGTGGAAGTCCTGACCGTCGCGGGTGTTTCAATATTCTCAACCATGCTGATGCCGCTTCCGCAAGACATTTGCTGGGCGAAGCTGTTAACGATACCCACAGCCGTTGGAAGCCTCATAACAAACTGGCATCATTACCGCCAGGAGATATGCGCAACTTATGCAAGGCGGTACTGGAAACCACGGGAGCAAAGGAATGATTGATCTTTCGACTGATTATCTCGGGCTGCATCTGAAGAATCCGGTTGTGGTGTCATCTTCTCCTCTGCAACGGGAGATCGACAACATTCGCAAAATGGAAGACGCCGGCGCGGCGGCTGTGGTGCTGCATTCGCTGTTCGAAGAGCAGATCACGCTTGAAAGCGAGGAACTGGACCGCTCATTGAACCGGGGTACGGAGAGTTTCGCCGAGTCATTGAGTTATCTGCCTAACCTCGATAAATACAACATGGGACCTGGGCCCTATCTGGAACACATTGCGAACGCCAAGAAGAGCGTCGGAATCCCTATTATTGCCAGCGTGAACGGTGTTTCGACTGGCGGTTGGACCCATTACGCCAAAATGATGGAAAGCGCCGGTGCTGACGCCATCGAACTCAACATTTATCACATGCCCACAGACCCAGAGGTGGGCGGCGCTTCTGTGGAAGACAGGTATTGCGATGTTGTTACGCAGGTAAAAAGTCTGCTTCATGTTCCCCTCGCAGTCAAGCTGAGTCCCTTCTTCAGTTCTATTCCCAACGCAATGCACAAACTAGACCGTGCCGGTGCCGATGGTCTTGTATTGTTTAACCGCTTTTACCAGCCGGACATCGATTTGGAGACGCTGGAGATTACGCCTCATCTGGACTTGAGCAGCTCTCAGGAACTGCGGTTGCGGCTCAACTGGGTTGCAATTCTGTATGGGCACTTACATGCTGACATGGCTATCACCGGAGGGGTCCATACTGCAGATGATGTACTCAAGAGCATGATGGTAGGCGCCAGAGTCGCGATGATGACCTCTGCTCTTTTGGAACACGGCATATCCCATATCGGTGATGTCTTGCGGGATCTACGTTCGTGGATGGAGAAACACGAGTACGAATCGATACGGGTGATGCTGGGAAGTATAGCGAGGCGAGCCGTTCCCAATCCTTCCGACTTCGAGCGGAGTAATTATATGAAGGTACTGGGTTCCTATGCGATCGAGGATGCAGAATCTGTCGGAGATCTCGTAGTTAAGAACTCGTTGTAAAACAGACGGGCGGAGTGTTGTGTGAGAGGTAAACGAAGAAAAGCTGAGTCGAATAAGGCGAGGGCCCATCCTATCGTTCACCGGAGGTAGGAGACGGCGACCCGTGCATCCTGACATTCACCACGTTTAGTGAGAAGTTGCTTAGCAATCAAAACGAGATTACCAGTCGGCGTTGCGAGGAGCCTCGGCGCACAAGCAGAGCTGGCGCTGAACCTGCACTGGTCCTGGAACCAAGGAACGAAATGGCAAAGAAAGTTGCAGAGCTATTTGTGGAAGTTCTGGCCGCGGCCGGCGTGGAACGAATTTATGGCGTGGCGGGCGATTCTCTTAACGGCATCACGGATTCAGTGCGTGTGCGAAAGGGAATCGAGTGGGTTGGAGTGCGGCATGAAGAAACAGCCGCCTTCGCTGCCGGAGCCGAAGCGGCCCTGACGGGCAAGCTTGCGGTCTGTGCGGGAAGTTGTGGACCGGGCAATCTGCAACTGAT
>DATCAX010000802.1:0-3105 GCA_036512375.1 Candidatus Angelobacter sp.
GCACTCCGTCCAGCATCTCACCATCAGTATAGGCGTAGCGGTTTATGATACTGACGCACAGTTCAAGCGCGATCTGATTGAGTTTGCCGACGCGGCACTCTATGCCGCCAAGCACGACGGTCGTAACCGCGTTATTTGTTATTCCGAGCTGTCAACCAAGCAGGGCCGTGAAGTTTCATAGTCCTTTATGAATCCAACCTTTCCTCTGGCACAACGGAACGGACACTCCGAGGCTGGCTCACTTACGCGCGTCGGCCGAACCAAAGCCTGGCGAGTGATTCACGCCTGCGAATATGCCCGTGACGTTCTGCCCGTGGTTGAAGGACAAGTCGCCGTGGGCATGCGTCCGTTTATCGTTACGCCGCAAGGCGCTGGCGCCGCCGAACTCTATCTTTCCGGACGTAACCAGGAACAGCCACGCTCACTGTCACTTCTCCGCTCCTGGCAGGACGTACGCAACTGGCGCAAGTCTCTGCTCGACTGCTCGCCTGAAACCACTTCTGACATTGTGCATGCGCATAGCTTTGCCGCTGGCATGGCCGCTGTTCGAAACTGCAGTTGCGTTGTCTATGACCTGGGCGCCTGCATTGAAGAAATGGCCCTTTCCGCCGGCCTGTGTGAACCCGGAAGTTGGATGGGACGTTCCTTCCGCGTAGCTGAACAGTTTGTGCTTTCTCGCGCCGCTGCAATCATCGTTCACTCGCTCGGACTGAAGGAAGCCGCGCTGGAACGTGGCGCGCCGCCCGACGCTGTCTTTCTTGTTCCTGAACCTATCAGTGAAGACAACGAGCCTCCCGCGCTTTCCCAGGACATCGACTTTCTTACCCGACGCTTCGGCTTCGCGCCTGACTCAGTCTCATTCTTCGTCCCGCAGTTCGCTCTGCAAGAGCAGCTTTCGCCCGCGGCTGTTTCCGTGCTGGAAGGCTTTTCCCTGGCGTCCAATGAGCTGCCGCAGTTCAACCTGCTGCTGGAAGCGCCGGAAACCGCGCGCAAAGCCATCAATGAACATGCCGCGCGTCTGGGAATTTCGCAGCACGTAGCGCTGGTCCACCAGTTTGACGTCCCTGCAACCATGGAGAGCGCGCACGTCGTTGTCGCCATGGGTGAAGTTCCCGCTGATGCCGTTGCCGCTCGACAGCCCAATGAAATCTGCCTGAAAAGCCTCTGGCAGGGCAAGACCCTGCTCGCCGCCGACGTCCCACGCAATCGCGACGCCAGCCCTGAAGGCCGCGGCTGCCTGTGGTTTGAAGCCGACAACCCGCGCGACCTGGGCTATCGCATGGCTTTCGTCGGACGCAAACCGGATTTTCGCGCTGCTCTTGGCGCTGCTGGCCGCATGTTTATCTACGAAACGCGCAACTCCGCCGCCGTCGGACAACAATACGACGAAGCTTACCGCTTCGCCGCCAGCCGCAAAAAATCCACCGGCTCTGGCCCTAATATGATCCGGCTGGAAACCGCAGAAAACTTCGGCTAGTTGATTTCAAATTGACTTCTCTTGTCCGAATCCATGTCCTCCGTGTTCATCGCGACCACCGGTGCCTCTGTCGGGATATTATCGGAATCCAGTGGGATAACAGTACCTATCCAGGCGAGAGGCATGAACGTGATTAGCTTTGACAAAAAAGTGTGCACCGATCTTGAAGCCGGGCTCCGCCGCGAATGGCTGGAGACCGATGGCCTGGGCGGCTTTGCCTGCGGCACCATTGCCGGAGCCAACACGCGACGCTATCACGGTCTGCTCACAGCGGCACTCAACCCGCCCGGCGGACGCATGCTTCTGCTCTCCAAGTTGGAAGAGACACTCATCATCGGCGACCGGCGGATCGATCTCTCTACCAACGAATATGCCGGCGCGATTCATCCCGAAGGTTATCTTTTGCTCAGCAACTTCCGGCTCGATCCCTTTCCCACATGGACCTTCGAAGTAGACGGCGTGCAACTGGAAAAATCCGTCTTCATGCCCCACGACAGCAACAGTGTGCAGGTCGAGTACAAGTTCATGCAATCTCCTCCAGGAATCGATCCGGTGCTGGAACTGCGACCGCTGATTGCTTTTCGCGACTATCACGCCACCACTCATGAAAATGGCGCTCTGAATGCCGCCATTGAGAGCACGCCGAACGTAGCCAGCCTGCAGCCATACCCGGGACTGCCACGACTCTATTTTGCCCACGACGCCGAGCAGCTTCAGGAGCAGGGTTATTGGTACAGGAAGTTTTTCTATCGGGTGGAGCAGGAACGAGGTCTGGATTTCGAGGAAGATCTGTTTAATCCGTTCGTGCTCTCCTGGAAGCTCAACGCAAAATCCGGCGCGACCGTGATTGCTTCAATCCAGCCTATGGACATTCGGCAGGCATCTGCTGTTCGCAAGGCGGAGTTGCACCTCCGGGAACAATTGGTTTCAGCGTCGCCAGTGGACGACCCGTTTGTGCGCGCGTTGACAAGTGCAGCCAACCAGTTTCTTGTGCGCCGCGGAAAAGACTGGACGGTCATCGCGGGTTATCCGTGGTTCACAGACTGGGGTCGCGACACAATGATCTCGCTGCCCGGCCTCACACTCTGTACCGGCAGGGCAGACATCGCCAGAAGCATCCTGCGGAACTTTGTCCGCCACACAGATGCAGGCATGCTTCCCAATCGCTTTGTAGATTCCGGTGAATTGGCGGAGTACAACTCCGTGGACGCCACGCTCTGGTTCTTTGAAGCCGCACGTGCCTATGCCGCGGCAACCAACGACTATGATTTCATTCGCCGCGAGCTTTACGAGGTGCTGAACCAGATCATCGAATTTCACATTAAGGGTACGCGCTACAACATCAGGATGGCCGAGAACGGACTGCTCAACGCCGGAACTCCGGGCACGCAATTGACCTGGATGGATGCCAGGATTGGCGATTGGGCGGTGACTCCACGAAGCGGCAAGCCGGTTGAGATTCAGGCGCTCTGGTATAACGCGCTGTGCATCATGGAAGATCTGGCGGCAAGTTTCGGTGACGAAGAGCGGCGGAATAAATATTCAGCCATGGCATCGCTTGCCAACGGGTCATTCAACCGCGTTTTCTGGAACAAGAGCGCCGGGTGTTTATATGACGTTGTTGACGC
>DATCAX010000803.1:0-7752 GCA_036512375.1 Candidatus Angelobacter sp.
TGATCAAGGGGCTGTGCAACATGGAACAGTCATGCGCCATTATGAGCAACTCGCAGATTATAGGTGACGCTCTACGCGATGCGCTGGAACACGTGACACTATCCGATCTGAATCATGAGATGGCGCACCACGAGCGCAAGCATGACCACGAATTAGTTGCTTCCATAAAACCCGCGGACAACGTCGCGGAAGGAGTGAGATGAGTAGCACAGTCAATCAGATTAACGACCTCACACAGCAGGAATACAAGTGGGGATTTGTCACCTCCATCGATGAAGATCGCCTGCCCCCGGGGCTGAATGAAGACGTCGTTCGAGCTATCTCCCTGAAAAAGGGTGAGCCGGAATTCATGATGGAGTGGCGGCTCAAGGCGTATCGCTATTGGGCAACGCTGGAACGGAAACATGCGGAGCCGACCTGGGCCAACGTGAAATACCCGCCCATCGACTATCAGGCGCTTTCCTATTACTCCGCGCCCAAGCAAAAGAAAGAGCTCAAGAGCCTGGACGAAGTGGATCCCGAAATTCTGGACACCTATGCCAAGCTGGGCATTCCGCTGCATGAGCAGAAGCTGCTCGCCGGCGTGGCAGTCGACGCAGTGTTTGACAGCGTTTCCGTGGCCACCACCTTCAAGGCCAAGTTGGCTGAGGCGGGCGTGATCTTCTGCTCGTTCTCTGAAGCCGTGAAGAACCATCCTGAGCTGGTGAAGAAATACCTTGGATCGGTCGTCCCGTACACTGACAATTTCTTTGCCACGCTGAACGCTGCGGTTTTCAGCGACGGTTCATTCGTTTACGTGCCCAAGGGCGTTCGCTGCCCCATGGAGCTATCGACCTACTTCCGCATCAATGCGCAGAACACCGGACAGTTCGAACGTACCTTGATCATCGCCGACGAGGGTGCTTCCGTCAGCTATCTGGAAGGTTGCACCGCGCCGATTCGCGATGAGAACCAACTCCACGCCGCGGTGGTTGAGCTGATCACGCATGACAATGCGACCATCAAGTACTCAACCGTCCAGAACTGGTATCCGGGCGACAAGGAAGGCAAGGGCGGAATTTACAACTTCGTTACCAAGCGCGGTAAGGCGCTGGGCAAGAACTCGAAGATTTCATGGACGCAAGTTGAAACCGGCTCAGCCATCACCTGGAAATACCCCAGCTGCATCTTGCAGGGTGACAACTCCGTGGGCGAGTTCTATTCCGTGGCGCTGACCAACAACTATCAACAGGCCGACACGGGCACCAAGATGATCCACATCGGCAAGAACACCAAGAGCACGGTGGTGTCGAAGGGTATCTCTGCTGGCCACGGACAAAACACCTATCGCGGCATGATCAAGATCTTGAAAGGCGCAACGGGCGCGCGCAATTACACACAGTGTGACTCGCTCCTGATCGGCGACAAGTGCGGCGCACACACCTTCCCTTATATCGAAGTCAAGAATGCCAGCGCCCGCATGGAGCATGAAGCCTCCACTTCGAAGATCGGCGAAGACCAGATTTTCTATCTGCAGCAGCGCGGAATCACCAAGGAAGAAGCCGTCAGCATGATCATCAATGGCTTCTGCAAAGCAGTGTTCAAGGAACTGCCAATGGAGTTCGCCGTGGAAGCGCAGAAACTACTCAGCATCAGTCTTGAGGGGAGTGTTGGATAAACGATGAGTCTGCTCGAAATAAAAAATCTGCACGCAAGTGTGAATGGCAACGAGATTCTAAAGGGCATTGACCTGACTGTGAACGCCGGCGAAGTGCATTCCATCATGGGTCCGAACGGCTCCGGCAAAAGCACGTTGGCGCAAGTGCTGGCGCGCCGCGAAAGCTACATTGTTACGGCCGGCTCGATCACTTTTGACGGTAAAGACCTGCTGGAGATGAAGACCGAAGACGCCGCCTGCGAAGGCCTGTTCATGGCTTTTCAATATCCGGTGGAGATCCCCGGCATCAGCAACGCGTACTTTTTGCGCGCTGCCCTGAATGCAGTCCTCAAATATCGCGGCCAGGATGAAATGGACGCGATCGATTTCCTCCCGCTGCTCAAAGAAAAGATGCGCATGCTGGAAATGGATGAGCGTTTTCTAAATCGTCCGGTGAATGAAGGCTTTTCCGGCGGCGAGAAGAAGCGCAATGAGATCGTCCAGATGGCAGTGCTCGAGCCCAAACTGGCCGTGCTGGACGAAACCGATTCAGGTCTCGACATTGACGCGCTGAAGATCGTGGCCAAAGGTGTGAACGCCATGCGCAATAAGAATCGAGCCATGGTCCTGGTAACGCATTACCAGCGGCTGCTCGACTACATTGTGCCTGACTTTGTCCATGTTTTGGTCAATGGACGCATCGTGAAATCCGGCGGTCCTGAGCTGGCACTGGAACTGGAAGAGAAGGGCTATAGCTGGACCGAGCCGGAACTCGCGGGTAAGCGTTAGTTGAAGCTGGCCAAGCGATGCTGGCCTAAACGGGTGGAGCAGGGCTTTAGCCCTGCGTAAAGTAAAATCGTCCCGGCTTTAGCCATTGCAGGTATCAGGGCACGAGTTTACTCGTGCCGTCACGGCGAGAGATTTTGGGGCTTTAGCCCCGGTCTGCGCGACTTTAAAACACGCTCTTTTAATTGCGCTCTTAAGGATAAAGGGAACAATCGTGATCACAGCAACCCAGGCTCCGGAAAAATATCTGGAGATTTTCGATCAAGTAAAAACCCGCACAGCCGACCAGTTTGGCTGGCTGCAAAAGCAGCGCCAGGAAGCCTTCGCTCGCTTCGCTGAAACCGGGTTCCCCACAACCCACGACGAGGATTGGCGCTTTACCAACGTTGCAGCGGTTGCGAATACCCAATTTGAATTGGGCGCTCGGGTAAAAATAGACGAAAAACAACTGGAGATCTTTGATACTTCTGGCTTTGCTTGCCGGCTGGTTTTCGTCAACGGACATTTCGCCTCCGAACTCTCGCGTCTTCCTGATCTATCCAAAGGTGTATGGGTACGGAACTTGGCCAGGGACATTGACTCCGGCGAAGGGGCGGTAGAAGACTTTTTTGGCAAAGATCTTAATTTCCAACGCGATCCTTTTGCGGCGCTTAACACCGCATTTTTTGAAGACGGAGTTTCCATCGAAATTCAGCCACACATTATCGTGGAGAGTCCGATCTATGTGCTTTTCGTAACTGTTCCTGCCGCTGCTCCCACGATGAACCACCCACGGAACCTCATTGTCGTGCACGAGAACAGCCAAGTCACGGTGGTTGAAGATTACGTTTCGCTGGGCGACGGGATTTCATTCTCCAACGCCGCCACGGAACTTTTCGCGGGCGATAACGCCAACGTTTCGCATTACATGGTCGTGCGCGAAGGCGACCAGGCTTATAACTTCTCAACTCTGCGAATCCAGCAGGGACGCAATGCCAACGTGGCCACGCATTCGTTGCTCCTGAGCGGCGCTTTGGTTCGCAACAACGTGCATCCGGTTCTGGCGGGTGAGGGAAGTGAGTGCCTGATCAATGGCCTGTTCATGGCGAATGGCCGCCAGCACATGGATAACTACATGCTCGTGGAGCATGCCAGCCCACATTGCGATAGCCGCCAGTTTTATAACGGCATTTTGAATGGGCAGTCACACGGCGTGTTTCATGGGCGGATCATCGTGCACAAAGACGCGCAGAAGACTGACGCAAAGCAGACCAACCGCAACCTGCTGCTCTCTGATGACGCGCAGATCGACACCAAACCTCAGCTGGAAATTTACGCTGATGACGTGAAGTGCACGCATGGCGCCACCATCGGCCAGTTCGATGAGAATGCGCTGTTCTACCTGCGCTCCCGCGGCCTTGCTGAAGCAGCGGCGCGCCACGTTCTTTTGCTGGCATTTGCCAATGAGTGCTTGGACCGCATGAACTCTCAACAGATTCGTGATCATCTGGAAAAGCTGGTCGTGGCCGGAATGCCGGAAGCCGCCACGTTTTCCGGCCCACGCTCCACAGAGGGAGCAAAACGGAATTGGGAGGAAGCAGGATGAGCACCGTCGCGAAAATACCGCACGTAATTCGCTCCGCATCCACTTACGACGTGCAGAAGATCCGCAAGGACTTTCCCATCCTGCATCAGAGTGTGCACGGCAAGCCGCTGGTTTATCTGGATAATGCCGCCACCACACAGAAACCTCTCGCTGTGATTGAGGCGATTGAGAATTATTACCGCCGCGACAATTCCAACATCCACCGCGGTGTGCACACGCTTTCCGAGCGCGCCACGGAAGCCTACGAAAAAGTGCGCGTGGCTGCGCAGAAATTCCTGAATGCGGCAGATCATAAGGAAATCATCTTTGTTCGCGGCACCACGGAAGCTATCAACCTGGTGGCGCAGAGTTACGGCCGCAAGAACGTGGGCAGCGGCGATGAAGTTCTGATTACCGCCATGGAGCACCACTCCAACATCGTGCCCTGGCAGTTGCTTTGCGATGAGAAGGGCGCGAAACTGCGCGTGGCGCCGATCAACGATCGTGGCGAACTGGAACTGGACGAATTTGAAAAGCTGCTCGGTCCAAGGACGAAGTTTGTTGCCGTCGCTCATCTTTCTAACGCTTTGGGAACTTTGAATCCTGTGCGAGAGCTGATTCGCATGGCGCACGCGCACAATATCCCGGTTTTAGTCGATGGAGCGCAGGCTGCTCCGCGCATGCAGGTGGACGTGCAGGCCCTGAATTGCGACTTCTATGCTCTTTCCAGCCACAAGATTTACGGGCCTACTGGCATCGGCATTCTTTATGGCAAAACAAAGTTGCTGGAAGCCATGCCTCCATATCAGGGCGGCGGTGACATGATTGCTTCCGTCACTTTTGAGAAGACCGTATACAACCGTCTTCCTTACAAATTTGAAGCAGGCACGCCCAATATTGCTGACACCATCGGTCTGGGTGCGGCCTTCGACTACCTGAATACCCTGGGACTCGAAAATGTTGAGCAGCATGAAGCTGATCTGCTTGCCTACGCCACGCAATCCGTGGAAGCGATCCCTGGAGTGCGACTGGTTGGTACGGCGAAAGAAAAAGCCGGCGTACTCTCATTTGTGATGGAAGATATTCACCCTCATGACATTGGCACTATTCTCGACACTGAGGGCATTGCGGTTCGCACTGGACATCATTGTGCCCAGCCGGTGATGCAGCGCTTCGGCATCCCCGCCACGGCCCGCGCCTCTTTTGGGCTCTACAACACGCGGGAAGAGGTTGACGCGCTGGTGAGGGGAATTCACAAGGTGCAAGAGGTGCTCGGATAATGTCAGAGCTGCGCGAGCTTTATCAGGAAGTGATTCTTGAGCACAGCAAGAAGCCCAAGAACTTCCGCGTGCTTGAGAGCGCCAACCACAAGGCGGAGGGATTTAATCCTCTGTGTGGCGACCACTTTACTGTCTATGTCGACGTGAAAGATGGTTCTATCAGTGACATCGGTTTTCAAGGCAGCGGCTGCGCTATCTCCAAAGCTTCAGCATCCATGATGACGCAGATGCTCAAAGGCAAAACAGAGACTGAAGCTGAAGGCATTTTCACCAGGTTTCACGACTTGGTTACCGGTCATTCCGCAGGCAACGGACAGGATATGGGCAAGCTGGCGGTGTTCGCAGGCGTTTCTGAGTTTCCCCTGCGGGTGAAGTGCGCGACTCTGGCCTGGCATGCGTTGCGCGCTGCGCTCAAGGGTGATCAGGACGCTGTTTCCACCGAATAAAAAGATCATGGCATCCAACGAACAAATCGAGCTGTCACGTGAAGTTGACGCAACCCAGATTCCCAGCGGGATACCGCATCGTCTTTCCGCAGGAACCAAGGTCCGTCTGATGCAGGCGCTTGGCGGCAGCTACACGGTCATGACCGATATGGGATACATGGTCCGGGTCGATGCCAAGGATATTGACGCTCTTGGGCTCACGCCGACCACGGCACCCGTCGATGCTCCTCAGGAGTTCAGCGAGAAGTTGGTTTGGGACAAGCTGCGCACCGTATACGATCCGGAGATTCCGGTCAACGTGGTTGATCTTGGGCTTATTTATGATTGCCAGATTGCCCCGGTCGCCGAGGGCAACAAAATTGACATCAAGATGACGATGACAGCGCCGGGCTGCGGCATGGCGGACGTACTTAAGTCAGATATTCAACGCAAAATTTCGGATCTGCCTACAGTGAAGGAACTGAACGTGGAAGTGGTTTTTGAGCCGCCGTGGCATCCCGGCAAAATGAGCGAGGCCGCCAGATTGCAATTAGGCTTAGACGTTGACAGCTCGCCTTTTCCAATGCATTGAAGTAGCGGGAGAACGTGCTAGATCCCCACTCGCTCCCCCGCTCTTCTTCCCTGCTTGAACCAACTCCGTAGCTGGGCCTAGCAGAAGTCGATGAATTCCGAAAAGCACCGAATCTTCAACGGCTGAAGGCGGGTGCAATTACAAAATCCGAAAAAGCGTGGCCGCTTTTCATATAGTGGTCGCCAGGAATAGAAAAAATATATCTTTCCCCTCAAATAGCCTCAATTCGCGCGATTTTTTGTTAGAAACTCTAAAGGTATCTTTACCATGTTGAGCCATTGCTCGCCTTTTTGGCTTAGTATTTAAAGGCCTTAAAATCAATCAGTTGGTCACAGCAAATCTCCCCGTGGACACCCCCATTTAGACCCATTCACACTTAGATTTCTTGCTGCGCCGATTGCGGTGCTATAGTCGCCCCAGTCGCCGAACTCAGGCGGCCGGCGCTATCTTAGTGAGCGTCGCCAGCGAAGACTATGCCGCGCAAGATGCCAAAAATCGTGCTCGTCTTGATCGTGCTGATGGCCGTATTCTCGCCATTTATGCAGCTCGATAGCTGGGACAACTTTCCCGTTGCCACCGGTGACATGGAATCGCATCTGATTTCCGTGCTGTTTGAGACGGGAATGTTCTTTGTGATTGCCGGGATTCTTAAACTCTTTCCCAAGCTTCTTTGCACGAATGTCCGCCCACCCGCCATGATTTTTTCTGGCTTCAGCCGTGACGTTGCTCTGCTGCAATCGGACTTCTTGTCTTTTTCTGTTCCTCTCCGCATCTGATCGATTCCATTCCCGAAGTGTGTCCGTAAACCGAGTTTCCATACGAGCTAAAACTGGGAAACTTGTTTCCTTGCGGGCGCAGATTTGGGCCGGAGTGTTCCTTGCTCCAGCCTGCAACCAGCATGGAAGTTGGTTATTTAAAGACAGGAAATGGAAATGAAATCCTCAGAAGTTTACGAATCCGTCGTCGCCGCTGTTATTGCGGGGCAGCCGGCACTCCTTAATGAAACCGACGTCGAACAGTGTTTCTGCAACGATGGCGCCGAGATGGGCGAAGATGAATGGCTTGTACAGGGCTGCATTCAGGGCGACCCCAAGGCGTGGGAAGACCTCATCGATAAATACAAACGGCTGATCTTCTCAATCCCGATCAAGTATGGCGCCTCATCTGCTGACGCCGCGGATGTTTTTCAATCGGTATGCATTGAGGTGCTGAACTGCCTGCCGCAATTGAAAAACGTGCAATCGCTGCGCTCCTGGCTGATTACCGTTACCATCCGCCAGTCATATCGATGGAAGAAAAAGCAATCCAACCATATTGAACTCGACGCCATGGAACCCGATGTGGCGGCAGGACTTGCCTCCACGCCCCCGGTGGAGACGCTGGCCCAGCTTGAAGAGGAACAGATTGTCCGCGAGGTTGTTTCCAAGCTGGCTCCCCGGCACCGGGAGTTGGTCCAGCTCCTTTTCTTT
>DATCAX010000804.1:0-5359 GCA_036512375.1 Candidatus Angelobacter sp.
GACCAAAAAACTTTTCGACGCCGGGGAGTTTACGAAGTATCTCTACCTGCATGGCCTGAGCGTGGAAACAGCGGAAGCCTTGGCCGAACTGTTCCACAAGCAGGTCAGGGAAGAGTTGGGGATCGGCAGCGAAGACGCGCCGCGGGTTGGAGACTTGTTTCACCAGAAGTATCGCGGATCGCGCTACTCGTTTGGCTATCCCGCGTGCCCAAACCTGGAAGATCAGACCAAATTATTCGCTCTGCTCAAGCCGGAAGAGAACATTGGTGTGCGCCTGACTAGTAGTTTCCACATGGAACCGGAACAGTCGACGTCGGCGATTATCGTGCACCATCCGCAGGCGAAGTATTTCGTAGTGTAATACGGCGCGTCCATACGGACACGCTCGTCTACGTTTTGACACACCGAGGTGGAGAGTGCAGATGCAAACTCCACGCCATTTGCAGTACTTGTGCTGGCTGCAATCTTGCAATAGCAAGTTGCGGAGCGGCATATGGACACGGGCGGATTACCGGCCGAATCAAAAAATATCTCTAAGCTTGGTTTCTCACACAAGTTGAGAGGTATATTTTCATCTTCATCCAAGATGAAGAATCTTCTCCGACGAAAGTGGCGGTACGCCGTTGTCACGGTTTTGTTGCTGGGCCTGAGCAGCGCTGGACTCGTATTCTGGCGGGCGCAGCGGGCGTTGCGCGTTGCCACGATAGAAGTGCGGTTGCATGACACTCTGCGATTCTCAGTGCGCAACGTGTCTCCGGTGCGAAGCGATTTCGAATGGATCAACGCCCCGGAAGCTTTCACCGGCGGAGCGGTCTTCAAGGGTGAGTTTTACCTTTGCGGCGCTTCAGGATTGTTCCGCTATGACAATCGCGGAGCGCTGCTCAAGCATTATCATCCCGGCCAGGAATTGCCCTCCTCGCCGTTGCTGCGGATGTCGGCGGGCGTCTTAAGGGGCGCCAAAGAACCAGAGCTTCTGATCGCTACGCTGTCTGAAGGCGTGCTGGCATTCAACGGCATCAGCTTCCGCCAGCTTTTTCCGGCAGATGCCGATGCAAGATCAATCACTGCAATTCTGCCTCTTAACTCCGGGCAATTGCTGATCGGAACACGCAAGCGAGGAGTGCTTGTCTATGATGGGCATTCACTTCGGCCTTTTCATCCAACGTTGTCAGCTTTGCACGTAACGGAACTTGCCGGCAGCGAAGCAGACTTGTGGGTCGGAACTCAGGATCAGGGAGTTGTTCACTGGCAGGCGGGACGCGCGGAAACGTTTGCTGAAGCTCAGGGCATGCCCGATGCACAGGTCTTTTCCATTGCTCTGAGCAATGCCAAAGCCTATGTGGGTACGGCGGTTGGCATTGCGGAATTTGAGAGTGGCCGCTTCGTTCGCGTGCTGGCTCCGGGATCTTTTGCCCACACAGTGTTTTTAAGTGGCGCAACTCTGCTTTCCGGCGGAAATGGTGACGGCGTTTTGGAGATTGATCCAGAGCCCAAGCGCATGCAAGCTGTTCTGCATCCTGCAACGCGAGCCATGTCCGACGTGCAGCAGATATTTGCCGAGAACGGCACGCTGTACGTAGTCACGCGAAATGCACTCTATCAAAAGGAAAGTCAGCGCGGCGGTTGGAGGCGCGTCCTTTCGCCCGCTAACACCATGCTGGCTGACCGCAACATTTCTGCGCTCGCCGTTGATAGCCGTGAGCAGCTTTGGGTCGGTTATTTTGACCGCGGCCTGGATTTGTTTGAACCGAGCCTTCGCAACGCGGTTCATATAGAAGATGACAATGTTTTCTGCATTAACCGTATCCTGTCGAACACCGCGGGTGGAACGGTTGCCGTGGCGACTGCGAATGGCCTGGTCTTGTTTGATCAGTCCGGCAAGAAGCGGCAGGTGCTGGGACGCGCCGATGGACTGCTTGCCGATCACGTAACCGATGCGGCGCTTTACGGCAGTGGTATGGTACTGGCTACTCCCGCAGGTATTACGTTTCTTGATGCCGCTGGTCCGCGCAGTTTGTATGCGTTTCACGGACTTGTCAACAACCACGTATATACGGTCGGCGTTTCAGGAAAAGAAGTGATTGCAGGAACGCTCGGTGGAATCTCCGTCCTGGAAAATGAGAATGTGGCGGCTAATTACACGGTGGCCACACGCGGTCTCACCCACAATTGGATTTCCGCCGTCGCGCGCGAGGGCAATGACTGGATGGTCGGTACTTACGGTGGAGGGATTGTTCGACTTCTCCCGAATGGCCGCTTTGAGTCGATGGATCTTGCCACCGGTAAATTCGAAGTCTATCCCAACGCCATGCTGGTGACAGACCAGCACGTTCTTGCCGGTACGCTCGACAAAGGCCTCTACGTTTACAACCGCGTCTCCAGCCGTTGGAGTGTGATCACTGACGGACTGCCGTCCCTTACCGTGACGGCGCTGGCGGCTGGCAAAGGCATTATTTATGTGGGTACGGACAACGGTCTGGTAAGAATTCCGGAGCAAAATCTGCCATGAAACATCTGTTTAAGCAGTTAATCGTTCTCTGCGCGCTCGCCTCCATCACCTGGGGCGATGCCGGCGTTCTTATCCCGCGCGACAAAGCGCAGCCTGATCCGGCCATCCTGTCGCTCGAAGAGATGGAAATCACCATCCGCATTGATAACTCTGACGCGCGGATTTTCGTGAAGCAGATCTTCGCCAACCACACCAGCGGAATCCAGGAAGGGAATTACATTTTTGCGCTCAATAGTCACGCAGTGGTTTCCGATTTCGCCGCGTGGGACGGTCCGGTGCGCATTCCAGCCGTGATTCTAGAGCGTAAGCGCGCGGAAGAAATCTATAACGAACTCAAGCAGCAATCAATCGATCCAGGCCTGTTGCAGATGGGAGAGCGTACCGCCAGCGAGGCCCGGCACACGTCAACTTTCAGTGCCAGGATTGTCCCCATTCCGGCTTATGGAACTAAGCGGCTGGAATTTGAATATCACGAAAGCATTCCGGTAGAGAGATTCAAGTCGTACTTCGGCATTGGATTGAAGCCTGAGGCGTATCATTCGCAGACTGCCCGTCACCTGACTATCCATTTTGAATTGCGATCGGAGCATCCACTTCGGGATTTCAAGCTGGGCAGCACTGTCTATCCCTTGAAAATCAGCCAGCAGAATGCCAACCAGATAATTGGAGAATTTACCGGCGAAAACGTGGCTCTCACGCAGGATTTCAGCGTGCAATATGAACTTGACCAGAGTGCCGGCGATTCCATGCACGTCCTTACATATCGCAATCCTGATTCCGGCGAGCCTGATCCCACAGAGATGTCGCCACAGCGTAGCAGCAACGAACCTGGCTTTGTTGAAGTGGAAGCCTTGCTGGCAAACAAGAAAGCGGACGCGGCAGATAAATCAGCAGCGCACCCACCGCACAACGTGGTGGTGCTCTTTGACAATTCTCTCTCCATGCAGTGGGACAAGCTAGAGCGCAGTTATGAAGCCATGCAGAACGTTCTTCACTCGCTCTCCGCCGACGATCGTTTCAATCTGCTGATGTTCAACAGTAAGGTAGCGGTTTTTCAACCGGCTCTGAGCAGTGCAACTCCGGTAAGCCTGCAGAAGGCGACGGATTTCGTTCGTAACAGCCGCTTGCGCGGCGGGACAGATCTGCAAAGCGCGCTGGAAGCCGGGCTGGCACAATGCGCGCCGGGTTCGGCAAGCAACTATCTGGTCCTGCTGACGGATGGTTCCGCCACGCGAGGAACGATTGTGAGCGGCAAGCTTTCAGCTTGGTACGCGGAGAAATGGAAGGCGCTTCCAGAAGCCAGCCGTCCTAAGCTGTTTGTGTTTGCCGTAGGCGACGATGCCAATCTGCCGTTGTTACGTTTGCTCGTTCGTAATGACGGTCTGCTCGAAAATGTTCTTTCCACCGAGCCGACGGAATTCAAGCTGAATGCATTTATCGCAAAGATGAACATGAACCCCATCGGGCATCTCGGGTTGACCGTGTCTCCGCAGTCGGTGCTTGATTTTGTTTATCCGCTGCAAGACGCTTCGTTCGCCGGCTCCATGGCTTCATGGGTAGGACAGTATAAAGCCCAGCAAAAAAGTGTCGCCTTCGATGTTCGCGGCGTGCGCGATGGAGAGCAGCTCAACATTCACAGCCAGACAGATCTCCCGCAGAAATCTCTTGAGCACAACCAGTTGCCGCGTCTTTGGGCCAGGGCGCGTGTTGATGCCTTGCTGGAAAAGATCGAGCGTGAAGGGGAGGACAAAGCCAGTATTGATGAGATCATTCGCCTGGCGCGCAAATATAAGTTTGTCACGCCTTACACGTCTTTTCTTGCCGTGCCGCGAGCACTGCTTCGCCCGCGGGTGATTCGTCCGGGCGATCCGGTGCTCCGCGTGCGGACTGATCCGTCCATTGTCTCGGTGGTCGCTCTTTTCCCCTTTGGACTCACCAAACCACTCCGCTTCCTGGGTAAGGAGGACATTTGGCAGACGCGCTTTCTGGCTCCCGTGGACATGGAAGATGGAACGCACACCGTCCGGCTGGTTCTGCGTGACCGCAATGGCGTTGTTTATCGTGAATCCAAGACGTTCGTAATTGCCAGTAAGACCCCGACGGTAAAGATCATCCTCAAGCGAAAGCAGTTCAGGAAAGGTGAGTCAATTCAATTGCGCGTCCAGGCCTCAGCCAGCACGCGGACGCTGCTGGCACAACTGGAAGGCGCGATGCCGGTGAATCTGCGCTGGAACCCTGACGAGGCCGCCAGCACGGGTGAGATTGAGGTTCCCAGCGAGCTGGCTCCCGGGCGCTACCGTTTGACCGTCACGGCTGAAGACATTGCGCACAACATTGGCGCGCAGGAGGTGCAAATTGAAATTATCTCGTAAATTTGTCGCGAAAGCCTCCTTGGTGTTCCTGAGTATTACTGCCGGCTTCATGGCAGCGCGAGCGGCCATGCCGGAATGGATTCAGAACATTGAAGTGCGCTCTCTGGTTGAGGCAGCCATCTTTCGTACGGCCCCTTTGCCGACCGGGCCAATATCGATCCGCCGTCCTCCGGCGGAAACTGTTCCCGCGCTCGGCGAACTGGTGAAGCAGCATCCGCAGCAGGCAGATTTGTATGCTCTGAAAGCGTTGGAAGAGGAGCAGAAGCTCGACTTTGCCGCCGCTGAGAATGACTGGAAACTCTATCTGCAAAATGCCGGAGACAAAGCAGCGGTGCAGATGGACCTTGCGGATTTCTATCATCGTCGCCACCGCCCGCAGAATGAAGTGGACGCGCTCTCCGCCGCAGGGCGAATGGCTTCGCCATCGTCAGAACGATTCACGTCCGTATCTGATCAGCGCGCCTGGCAGGCCTTTGAA
>DATCAX010000805.1:0-3239 GCA_036512375.1 Candidatus Angelobacter sp.
CTGTGAATTTCCTTCAGGTGCAGCTCCGCAAACTGGTGGAAGAACATCGTGGTCGTTTCGAAAGAGTAAGCGAGACGACGCGGTAAAATTGGCCTTTTATAATCAATCAGATCCAGGTTGATAATTCTTAACTCCGAAATAACTAAATAATTAGTTACTATTTCTTCTCGCCTGCGTCTATATATAAACAAGGAAATCTCTCAGGAATTGAAGGAGTACGGTTCGTGCCGCCGAAGAAGTCGCCGACATTAACAGAAGCTGAGCTTCGCCTTATGGAGGTGTTGTGGCAGGTAGGACCGGCAACGGTTCACCAGGTTCTGGAGGCATTGCCAGCCAGACTCCCCCTGGCATATAACTCAGTGCTTACCACGATCCGCATCCTGGAACAAAAGGGATACGTGCAGCACGTGAAAGAAGGTCGCGCGCACGTGTACGCGCCGCTGGTAGGGAAACAGGAAGCCACGCGCTTTGAGATCAAGAACCTGGTGGGACGCTTTTTCAAAGATTCCCACGAATTGCTTGTCCTGAATATCCTTGAAGACAAAAGCATCAACGCGGATGAAATCAAGCGCCTGAGCCAGCTCTTGCAAGAGCAGAGGGGGAAGCCATGAGTCTGGTCCTTGATTTCCACGGTGTGGCTGCCGCAGTTTCAGAGCGCTTGTTATTCAGCGCAGTGGGCGGCACTTTGCTTGCCGTGGCCGTATGGTTTCTGTTGCAGCTGTTTCCGAAAAGGGACTCGCGAACAAACTTTGCGATATGGTTCTCAACCTTGGTTGCGACGGCCTTGTTGCCGATACTGAGTTTGCGTCCGGATGGCAACGTTGTTGCCTCACGAGGCTCGCATGCGGTGCTCACGGTTTCAACTTCCGGCGCGCGGTACATGTTTCTTGGCTGGGCGGTCTTTGTGTTGGCAGGCTTGGCGCGAGTAGTTGTGGCGACATTCCAGGTGCGCAGGTTGCGGAATGAGTCCGTCCCGGTAAACATGGACGCTTTACATGTTGAGCTGAGAGGGTTGATGGACGAGGCCCAGCGGTGGCGTCCGATTTCGCTACTTGTCTCAGAGGGACTGGAAGTGCCCACAGCGATTGGTTTCCGCAATCCTGCGATTATCCTGCCCGCGTGGATGCTGGAGGCCACCCCGGTGGAAGAATTGAAATATGTTCTGCTACACGAACTCGCGCACCTGCGACGGCGCGACGACTGGACTAACCTGGCGCAAAAGATATTGAAGGCATTGCTGTTTTTCCTGCCCAGTGTCTGGTGGATGGAGCGAAGGCTTTCCCTGGACCGCGAGATGGCATGCGATGACGCCGTGCTTGCCCAGGCCGGCTCACCGCTCGAATATGCTGAATGCCTTGCTCATGTGGCGAAGAGAAGCTTTCTCCGGCGACAACTTGCGCTGGCCCAGGCGGCCGTAGGCCGTGTGTGGCAGTTAACCGAACGGGTCACGATGATTTTGGATCCGGATCGTCCACGAGCGACTCAACTAGGGAAGGCCGCTGTACCACTCGTTGTTGTTCTAGCCGGACTATGCGCATTCCCGGCTTCATTCACACCGGAACTGGTCGGCTTTGCCGACGACGCTGCGACGGCGCAGGCTCGGCCGGCAAAGTTCAGTTCCACAACCGAAAAAGAGATGGCACAGGCCGAAGTTGGCAATGACACCAGCGCCGCATCGAGGCTTCGCCTGATACCAGCAAGTTTGAGCAGCAGTGAGATTGCTCCGGTAGCCCGGAAAGCGGCGCTCCCATCTCGCGCAAAGGCCGCACCTTCCCGCCGGCTACTTGCCCGCAAGGAAAACAAACCGGCGATTTTAGCCGTCCTGAATCAACCTCCCACAGAGGAGCAGTACGTTACGGTGCGCGAAGAAGTGTTCTTCGTAGTAACCGAGCGAACCGCCTCTGGCGAGCAGCAGAGCTGGCAAATGCACATGTGGCAGGTCAGCGTGCAGCCGCAGTCCAAGATCCAACAAAAGCCCCGAAAGATTTAAGGGATTTTCAACCGCGCCAGTGGTGGTGAATTCTGGCTCGTTAAAACTAAATAACTAGTTGTAAAAATTATTCGCGATAAAAAAATAGACGGAGAAAAGCAGCAAATGAAAAACCAGATACAGCAATGGAAGACTCTTCTGAAAAGCAAGACCTTAGCAGCAGTGTTCACGCTTGCTTTGACAGCTTGCTTTGGTAGTTATGAATTTCTTAAACCCTCGTCGGCCAGCGCCGCCAGCGTTGCGCCCGCAGCAGCGGCGCTAGACGACAGCAGCATCAGCGCGCTCACGGCGCTTGACCATGCTATGGAAACTCTAGCGGCCCACGTAACGCCGGCGGTTGTGAACGTGACTGTGACTTCGCGTGCCAAGCAGCAGCAGATATCGGGTCGCGACCAGGATGAAATGCAGCAGTTCTTCGGACCATTTGGCTTTGGGCAACAAGGTCCGCAAGGCCGTTCCGGCCCACGCGTGGAGCATGGACTTGGCAGCGGCATCATCATTTCGCCAGACGGATATATCGTTACGAATAATCACGTGATTGACGGCGCCACAGATATTCGCGTGACGCTGAACGATCGTCGCGTTATGGCGGCAAAATTGATCGGCGCCGATCCCATGACCGATCTGGCCGTCCTCAAAATCAGCGGCAACGGTTTTCCCAGCATTCCGTGGGGCGACTCAACGGCGCTCAAGCCCGGACAGACTGTACTGGCCTTCGGCAACCCGTTTAACTTCCGCTTCACCGTGACGCGGGGCATCGTGAGCGCGCTGAACCGTCCCAACCCTTATAGTGATGATGCGCGCAAGCCGGGCGAATTTATTCAGACCGACGCAGCCATCAATCCCGGCAATTCCGGTGGCCCGCTGGTGAACGCACACGGCGAAGTCATTGGCATCAACACGTTCTTGATTTCACCGTCAGGAAGCTTCTCCGGCATGGGATTCGCCATTCCCACGCAAATTGCTCGACCGGTAGTAGACACGCTGCTTAAGGACGGCAAGATTGAGCATGCGCGAATCGGTGTGGGCATCAATGACGTAACTCCGGAAAACGCCGCCTTTTTCCATATGGAAAACGCCAGCGGCGCACTCGTCAGCCAGGTTGAAGCTGGTTCGCCAGGGGCCAAGGCGGGTCTGAAAGTCGGCGACGTGATTACGGAACTCAACGGCAAAAAGATGGACAACTCCGGCCAGCTTCAGGCCGCTATCAGCACGCAACGTCCGGGAAGCAAGGTAAATCTCGTGGTGA
>DATCAX010000806.1:0-6162 GCA_036512375.1 Candidatus Angelobacter sp.
GGTAGTGTCTCAGTTTGAATTGTTCGCCTATTGTTTTCCGTAAAGGTCTAATCCTTGCGTGCTATATGCCGATAATGGCCTTAGGGTGTATTATTCGGCGTTGATTTTGGCAACCTCAACCCGAATCCTCAGTTCATAACGTTTTGGATGGAGTTTAACCAACATGCGCAAACGATCATCAAAAAAATCCCCAAAAAGAGGCGGACGTTCTCCCAAGAGCACGGCGCGGAGCGTCTGGTTTACGGCTAAGGCTGGTGGGCCTTCCGTCGTCAAAGCTGCGAGCACAGAGCGCTCCCTGATTTCTGGATTGACTATTGCTGCCCGAGCATAGGAACGGTGATACCCTGCCCAGAGAATAGTTCTGTTTTCCACGATCGTCACGCTCACATGCGGAGCACCTTGTATTATTCCAAATACTTGTCCGTTGAATCCAAGCAGGAATTCTCCATGCGGCAGTGGAAAGTTCCACCCATTCGTCATCGGTGCCGAGTTAAGCACCGCATTGGAGCGATCAGTTGCTAAGCAGTTTCTGGCGCACCAGGTTGCGGCTTCTGGGTTTCGGTACTTATTGGACTGGTCAAGGGTGATATCAAACTGGCGCGCAATAAGCCCACGGGGATCAAATTTAACGACCTCTTGAATGGAGCCTAAATTTCCTCCGTTCTTTCTTCTAATGGACGCCAAAAATTTATTGGCCGCTTCTTTTTCGGCGAATGAAAGCCTTAGTCTTTCAGGAGCAGCTTCAAGACGTGGAGGGAGAGCATCGACCGCGGCTTTCTTCTCAGCCCAAAAAGCCTCGGCTTGTTCCTCTGTTAGCTGTGGATCAAATATGCAATCTTCCCGCAGATACTTTACAGCTTCATCGCGGCTTAACCATCCAAGCAAAACTATTCCGTCCATAGTAACCTCCTCAATTTGCTAATAGAGCAATTTCTTCAAGAGACCAAACGTGGTCAGAAATGCCAGCGGCCATGGCTGGCGTGATTCTCAGGGTCCTGTGAATCCGAGCAAAGTTGTAATGAATAAAGTGAATGGCAACCGCTGCAATGTGGTTTTCTATTTTCTTGGAAAATCCGTTTGTCAGGCGTGTGAATCTGCGCATTCCCATTCTCATGGTCAGATTTTGCCGTTCGACGTAGCTGGTGGAAACATGCTTGGGGTCTGGATTCCCGCTTACCACTTTCATGTCACAGCCGATGCAAGTAGCCGGAGAATATCGCGTTTCATTTTCCAACGAAGCGCCGTAAATTTTTTGCAGGGTGGCGAAATCAGCGTCCCCGCCAAAGGCATCTTCAACCGCATTCAGATAGGCTTTGTGGCCGTCTGTGGTGATCTGAACGCGGCCCTTAATGCGCGAGGCGCAATCGTCCATAAATTCCTTCGCCCATCCCGCATCGCGTCCGCCAACAAGGTAGCTAATGCAGAGTTTGGTATCGGCATCAATCGCTGTCCACGTCCAGGTATCGCCCCAACCCGCTTGCCTTTGTTCCGGGGTGACGTTCTTTGCTTTCGCGCCTACAAAGCACCAAATTTCATCGCACTGGATACGCTTCGCGGAGATGTTGCGGACGGCCTTGTCATGGTATTCGGCGGATGCTTCGGCCACGTCCACCAGCAGCTTTGTTACGGTGTTGATGGATACATCACAAAGGCGGCTAATGGAGCGAAGACTATTGCCCTCGACCAGCATTCCCAAGATTCGCGCTCTCTTTTCCAGCGGCAAGCGGTTCATAAGAGTAAGCATAATGAATTCGGCTGTAGTTGTCAAGCATAAACGTCAGTTTAACGCATGGCGTTCAGTAGGCTATTGACATGAGTACTATATCACGGTATTCTGAATTTGCTCTGACGGACGTGCGGTATGGAAATCGATTTTCACGACAAAAAGCTCGGCCTAGTGGAAACCGATGATGCTCCACAAACACGGCTACCAATCTCCGTTATTGAATCAATGAGAAACAAACTTCGCTTCTTAAGAAGCGCACCAGACGAGAGGTCAATCAGAAGTTGGAAAAGTCTGCACTACGAAAAGATGGAAGGGGAAGAGCGGTCTGTACGCATAAACGATCAATTCCGGCTGATCTTCAAAATAGACACGGGGAGCAACCCCAACAAGATAACCGTATTACGAGTCTGGAATCACGATTGAGGGTGTGAATATGTCTACGACAAATCCAACTTGGATTAAACACCCCGGTTTTTACATTAAGGAAGAAATGGACGAGCGCGGATGGAACCAGCGCGATCTTGCTTTCATCCTTGGTGTCCCGGAACAGGCCGTAAATATGATCGTCAGCGGCAAGCGTGGCGTTAGCCCTGACATGGCGCGAGCACTCGGCGATGCATTCGATGTGAATCCCAATTTGTTCGCTAATTTGCAAAAAGATTACGACATGGCCCAGGCTAAGCAGCCTAAGCCAGGGGTATCCCTTCTTGGAAAGATGCACGTCAATTACCCAGTACGGGAAATGGTAAACCGTGGCTGGCTCGTGAATGCTGACGCGGATATGCTCAAGCAGCAGCTCGCTAGATTCTTTGAAGTGCCGGATGCGTCAGATATTCCATACATGGAACACGCCGCAAAGAAGAGGAATAGTTACGAGGAAAGGGAGATTCCTCCCGCACAGTTGGCGTGGCTGTTCAGGGTACGCCAGATTGCCAAGTCTGTCTCTGCACCTAAGTATTCAGAAAGCAAACTCAGGGCAGCTTTAGAGGACATGCGCGGACTGACGATTGAGCCGGAGCAAACGCGTAACGTACCACTTTTGTTGATGGATTGTGGCGTTCGCTTCATCGTGGTGGAGAAGCTGCCGAATGCAAAGATTGATGGAGTATGTTTCTGGCTCGATGATCTTTCTCCTGTGATAGGTATGTCCATCCAGCGCGACACAATAGACAATTTCTGGTTTGTAGTTCGCCATGAAATTGAGCATGTCCTGCAAGGGCATGGACGCAAGGCCGAAATAATCGATACCGATCTTCAGGGGGCTCAAGGTCAGGCCGGGGAGCGGGAAGAAGAGAAGATCGCCAATGCAGCAGCAAGAAACTTTTGTGTCGTGTCAGAAAAATTTGACTCGTTCATGGCCCGCAAGAAACCATTCTATTATGAGCGCGACGTGCTTGCGTACGCTCGCGTGATTAGTAGACACCCCGGAATTGTCGTTGGGCAGATGCAGCGCTATATGGATAATTACAGCTACCTGACACGCCACTTGTCTAAAGTTAGACAGTTCGTATTGTCGAGTGCAATCGCCGATGGATGGGGGCAAGTGATTCCAATTCAGATCTGAGAGATGGTGGATTGATATGACAAAAAATGAGCTTCTTCAGCAAATATGGCACACGTACGATGGTGAGAACGGACACAGACCGTCAAGTACGCGGGAAGCGGTTGATAAAGCAATTGACGAAGGTCTGCTGGAAGAGCCGCGCATTGACCCCCGCGAAATCCTCGCTGCGCAAATGGCAGCAGCGCTGCGAGAGGAAATACAGACAGACGTAAAGGGACGCAGATACCGCGTTAACCATGCCGTTCGTGTGACAAAAGGGGGTGTCCAGCACACCTTTTGGGCAAACATGGGTTTTGCACCACACGATCACATGGAAAGGGCTTTCGCCCAACGGCGGGAACAGGTCATTGGGGATTTGGTTCAGCTCAAGACCGATGTTGATGTTTATAACGACCTCAACAAAGGGAAGCGTCCAGAAATCCAGCTTATTTTGGACTTCGCGGATGACGTTGCTGAGCGCGAGATTCTAATGCTGCCGAAGAAAAAAGCTGGTAAGGTCGAAGCCGCTTAGGACTTCTTCCATCTCGCTTGAGCAGCGGCCTTGGCGATATCCTGCCGCTGCTCTGGCGTAAGAGATGCTGAACGAGCTTTGCCACCCATTAGACCGCCAGCTCGCCCTTTGCGCTTGGGATTGCGCTTTGATTCGCTTACGGTGTCCTCAGCCTCGCCAGTGGCAATATCGACAATCAATTTTGCGAGCTGATTCGGGTCTCTGGGTCTTTTGGCCACGGATTGAGTATGCCACAAACGGAGACCGTCAGAGCAGAGGGTCAAATTCAAACTGAGACACTACCCAGCCAAGGCGCCAAGCGGGCCCGCTTTTACTCTATGGTAAAATAAGTGTTTTCGGGTAAGGCTTCAAACCGTTGGGCCACATGGCAGCCTCAAGGCCAAAATAGTGGCAACTGACACTCGTGCTCCGGTGCAATATGAGGAAATCATTGCAGGGTTGAACGAGTTTATTCCTCTGGCGGGAAGAGCATACCCTGGTGATTTGGCATCGCTCTTCTCAAGGTATGACACCTCAATTGGCCACTCTGAACGGGTTATTCCTTTGGCGGGAAGAGCATACCCCTGATAATTTGGCATTCACGTTTCTCAGGGACGCAGAAGATCGTGAAGTTACCTGGACGTATCGTGAGCTGGGCGCAAAAGCGCGGGCGATAGCTGACGCTCTACAGTCCGGCGGGTGGCCCGGGAAATGCGTCCTGCTGCTCTATCCACCGGGCTTGGACTTTATAGCTGCCTTCTGGGGATGTCTGCTGGCGCGAGCAATCGCTGTGCCACTCTATCCGCCCCGCTCCAACCACAATTTGCTGCGGCTGAAAGCCATCTTGCAGGACTGCGGGGCTCCGGTCGTCCTTACCCTGCAGGCATCCCTCGACAGAATGCAACCGTTCCTCGTGGCCGACAGCCAGTTTTCCCTGCTCCGTTATATATCAACCGATGTTCTGGAAGCGGGACTTGCCTCCAACTGGGAATGCGCGAATGTAAGAGCCGATTCGATCGCCTTTGTGCAATACACGTCGGGCTCGACCGACGAACCGCGGGGCGTGATTGTGAGGCACTCGAACGCGCTGGAAAACCAATTGCAGATTCATGAGGCATTCGGGCAGAACGAAAACTCAGTGATTGCTGGCTGGCTACCGCTTTATCACGATATGGGCCTCATCGGGAACGTGATTCATCCTTTGTATGTGGGCGCGCGATGTGTGCTGATGTCGCATCTGGCTTTTTTGCAGCGCCCACTACGCTGGCTTGAAATGATTTCAAGGTTCAGGGCCAGTGCCAGTGGAGGGCCTAATTTTGCTTATGATCTCTGCACTCGAAAAGTTTCCGACGAAGATGCCTTGTCGCTGGAACTGAGCAGCTGGAAAGTGGCGTTTAACGGTGCTGAACCCGTCAGGCATGAAACACTGCTACGCTTCGCGAAAAAATTTGAAGCTGCGGGGTTCAGCAGCAAAGCATTTTCGCCCTGCTATGGCTTGGCCGAGGCCACCCTGCTGGTTTCCGGCAAAGCAAGCGAGCAGCCGCCGGTTTGTTTGGAACTAGATACCGACAGTCTGCGAGCTAATTGCGTCCGTTCTGTCTCGGGCTCGGCCCAGGTCACCCGGATCGTGAGCTGCGGCCCACCGGCTCAGGGCAACAAAATTGTAATCGTGAACCCGCAGTCATTGCAGCCTTTGTCCCCTGATCAAATCGGCGAAATCTGGGTTTCCGGGCCTTCCATTGCCCAAGGATACTGGAACCGGAGCGGTGCAACGAGTTCAGTATTCCAAGCAGGGGTTGCCGGTGAAGATGCTGAATATTTGCGAACAGGAGACCTGGGGTTTGTCTCTCACGGCGAACTGTTCATTACCGGACGACTCAAAGACCTCATCATCATCAGGGGGCGCAATTATTACCCTCAGGATATCGAAAATACAGTTGCAGCCGCACATCCGGCATTGAGCAGCGGCAGCGGAGCCGCATTTTCGATCGAGATGCACGGTGAAGAGCGCTTGATCATCGTGCAGGAAGTCGGCCGCGGCCAGGAGAAGGAGAAGATAACCTCCGGCGCTTTGGATGCGATCCGCAACTTGGTGGGTGAGCAGCACGAGATTCAACCCTACGGAATTGTCTTGATCAAACTGGGCAGAATCCCAAAAACCTCGAGTGGAAAAATCCAGCGGAGTGCATGCCGCAGGTTATTCCTGGAAGGACGTTTGTCGAGTATTGTGGAATGGTGGGCCGACCTGCCCGACAGCACGCCTGTTCCTGCAACGCAGGCGCAGAGACCCACGACGCTGGCCGAGTGTGAATTGTGGCTCATCAATAAAATCGCAGATGCAAGCGGCGTGAGCCGTGACAGCATTGATCTGAGTTCCCCGCT
>DATCAX010000807.1:0-3774 GCA_036512375.1 Candidatus Angelobacter sp.
CACCTTGCAGATGGCCAGGTCTAGAGGGCTCTTGATGCCCGTTTCAAATTTACTGTTTAGCCAAGCAAGCACAAGAACGCGATCCGATGGATGTCCGAATGGGTCTACCGACCGGTCCAACACCATATCGCCCGTGGTGAGCGTTCCGGTCTTGTCGCTGCACAGCACATCAATGCTGCCGAAGTTTTGAATGGCGGAGAGGTGCTTCACGATCACTTTTTTCCGCGCCATCACCACAGCGCCTCTGGCCAGCGTAACGGAGGTGATCATGGGCAGAAATTCCGGCGTGAGGCCCACTGCCAACGCTACGGCAAATAGGAGGGACTGAAGCACGTCATGGTGCAGGACGATGCTCACCACCACCAGGAATAACACCAGGAAAACGACCGCCCGCATGATCAGCGCGCCAAACTGCCGCAACCCGCGATCAAAGGCCGTCTCTTCGGGACGAGAAGCCAATCGCTCCGCTATGTCGCCAAAAGCCGTTTGCCGTCCGGTCGCCACGACCAGAGCAGTGGCTGTTCCACTGACGACGGAGGTGCCCAGGAAAACCATGTTGCGCGCATCTGGATTAGACGACTTTTCATCGCCGTTTGCTTCCTTTTCCGCGGGGAGTGACTCGCCGGTGAGTGCCGCCTGCTGAACGTAGAGGTCACGCGATACGAGAAGCCGCGAATCCGCAGGAACCAAATCACCTGCGCAAAGCCGGATCGTGTCTCCAGGGACGAGTTGTTTGCGGTCAATTTCCTGCCAGCGACAGTCGCGCACCACGCTAGCGGTTGGCGCCACACGCGCTCGCAGGTTCTCGATTGCGATTTTCGAACGGTAGGTTTGGTAGAAATTAATGCTAACGCCGATGAGCACCATGCCCACGATGATCCCGGCATCCAGCATCTGCCCGATGAATCCGGAAATTCCAGCGGCAATCAGCAGAATGATGATCAGGGGATTCACAAACAGAGGCAGCAATTCCGCGAATACAGATCGCTGGCGGGGAGGCGCAGGGTCATTGGGTCCGAATTGCTTGAACCGTGCTTCGGCTTCCAGCGATGTTAGACCCTCATCGGAGATTTTAACCGACTGCCGTGCAGTTACGTTGGAAGCTTCCGGCATGTATTCCTCAACGAAAAGTCAATGTGAGAGAACCATTCTCTGGTCTTACATGATAGAGCAACGGCTTGTATCCTCCTGAGTCCCTTATTCGCATTAACCCTGTTCTTTGTGTGCTGAAATTCGTATACGGGCGCGGCGTTCGGCTTCCTCACGCACGAGGTTGAGCGAGAGCCGCCGAATCAATATGATGCCAGGCGATAATAGAGCCCAATACCGCCTGAATTTCGCACGAGCATCTGGATCAGTCGTGGCGACGCGGGTCTCCGTGCGTGCCACTGATCTCGCGGAGTTGTAAGGATCGGCGCGTAGTGTCCACGCGATCTTGACATAACCGGGTTCTTGAAAATTGACAAACTCGTCCCGCGAAAGAGTCCGAAACACTGGGTTGGGGAGCCATGGCTGAGTTGCCGCGCCGAAGACGATTTCGCGTCCGGGGTCGTCAGCCAGCACTCCCCAGCCCCAAGCCTTGGCTTGGTCCACAAGGCGTAGGGATACACCTTCTTTTCCCGTTGGCTACCTAGAAGCAACTCACGCGTCCGGAAAATGGCATGTACTATGACCGAATCTTGAAGATTCATGTCGCACGCGGCCGCGAAAGTGGTCTCAACTGGCGCGGCGACGCATACTCGGCGGCGTTCTACCACTTGGTATACCGGCATCAACTCGTCGAGCCGTGAATCCTGGTCCTTGGGGTCGGAGGAGAGCTTTGCACGGCCATACCGACACCACGTGATGCCCACATATGAAGCATACAGCGTGGCCGCGAACGCAATGCCCGCCCCAAGCCATCGGACGTATATTTTCGCTTTCATGTGGCAACAATTATCAAGCCCTTGTCGGACACCGCTGTGATTGTCGTTACACGTTCGTGCCGCTGCACCAGTGACTTCATCAGTGCCTAAGTATTTATGCGCGTTCTAGAAATCGCTTTCCCTTAGACTCAAGCATGCCATCCAAAACGAGACATGACCGTGACGTACATCACCGTTAATGACGGCACTCCATTGTCGTGACCCTGGCCGGCGCAGCAGCCTCAGCGAAAGTGATCTGTTGCGTGAGAGGATGAGCAACAACATCGGGCAAGGCGAATTCTCTCCTTTCTGTGGAATCGCTCACCATCTCTTAAAATACTGATTCGCTTCACTTGTTTGTCCGCTGACGTTTTTGCGGACCACAAAGGACCTCCAGAGCAAGACTCGCGGGAACAGAATCGCCGCTCTTGGTTAGTGCGGGCTTACATTGATCGAGACGGTCTTCTTGAAGAAGACGCCGGCCGTGTCCAGCCCCTGGACCGTGAGCCGATGCGATCCCGTTGAAATGGGCAGGCCCACATTGATGGCAGAGAGTCCAGTCTCATAAATTTTCTTTCCGTCAAGATAGACCTGGGTCAGCTTCACCGGAGTAACATCTGTTGTGCCCGCAATGATCCGTACAGGCGATGCCACCGTGCTGCCGCTTGAAGGCGAACAGATCGTCACCGAGCGATTTATCGTGCTGAGCGCGCACAGCGCCACCACTTTGGCTACAAAGGCGTCTTCTTCTGCTCCACGCGTCTCCTGAAAAGCGCCCGGAGTCACCGGAATAGTGCCGGCGAAACCCACATTGCCGGTGAGATAGGCATTTGTGCTTCGATCCAGGGCGACCCGTGGAGCGCTGAGGCCACCTCCCAGATAGCTGGAATAAATCAGTTGTCCCGCGGGACTGAACTTTGTAAGAAAGATGCTGCCACCCGGTCCGTTTCCGAGCCCCTGCGGCCCCTGGACCCGTTGGAAAGCGTTTGAGTGATTGGGAAATTTGCTCCGGGCTCACCCGCTACGTAGGCCTCACCCCCAAGTGTCACTGCAATGCCATTGCCGCTTCCGCCTCCGCTCCCGAGGAATGTGGAGTAAACTAGACTGCCGTTGGTGTTCAACTTGCTCACGAAACTACAGCCGCCGGAACACCCCGGCTGAAACGCGTTCTTGACCGGGAAATTTATTGACTCCGTGCGTCCCGTAACGAATGCATTTCCGAAAGAATCAAGCGCGATGGCGTTGCCCCCGTCCGCCCCGGTTCCTCCAAGAAAAGTGGAATAATTCAGGTGTGACCCGGAGGAGCTGAACTGCGCAACAAATGCATCTTGAGCGCCCGCCGGCACAGGCTGCGCGCTTCCTGCCGTCGTGGGGAAGTCTTTGGCATCGGTCTGTCCGACCACAAAGGCATTGCCTGACGGATTTAGCGCAATGCCTAGACCGCTTTGGGTCCCGTGGCCGCCAAGGTACGAGGAATATAAAACTCGTGATCCCAGAGCGTTCAGCTTGGTCACGAACGCACTGGCGCAACTCCCGTCGTTTTTAAGTTTGCACTCGCCCTGGAAGACACCGGCGGTTACGGGGAAATTCTTCGATGTGGTGGTACCGGTCACATAAGCGTTGCCGGCAGAATCTACCGCGATGCCGCCCGTTCGTTCGTCACCAGAACCGCCAAGGAAAGTAGCATAGAGCAACTTGGTTCCACTAGAGTTCAGCTTGGCCACCCAGGCATCAGTCTTACCGCCAAAGGTTTCTTGGAAGGCGCCAGGGGTCGGCATAAACGTGTCCTCACCAAACGTGTTCCCATTGGTGCTTCCCGCGATATAAACGTTACCGGCAGCATCGAGTGCCAGCGGGACATTGTCGGCAA
>DATCAX010000808.1:0-10057 GCA_036512375.1 Candidatus Angelobacter sp.
GCAGGGAGTTCCTTGATGATGTTGTTGTCCGTTTCTCCTTCGTGAGAAATGTCGAACCACAACTTATCGCGCACCAGCGGCCCGGAGAAGTAGGCTCGCGGCGTCCAACTATTAAGGTGGATTCCTTTCACAATCTGGAACGTTGGAACAAAGTCAGTGGCGTTCACGCGGAAGTGGTTGTCGCCATCCTGCACTTGAAGATCCACCAGCCCACCCGACCCTTTGCCGAACTGGGCTGAATAGCGGCTGCTGCGCACGTCAATCTTCCGCAGCGAATCCGGGTTCAGCCGCACGGAGAGCGCTCCACTCGCCGGCTGGCTCACTTCAAAGCCATCCAGGTAATCCTGTATTTCCTGCGTGCTCGCCCCGGCAATGTGGATTTGCCCGCGGTCGCCCACAACGCCTGGAATATAAGCGAGTACGCCACGATAATCGCGCGTGGTGGGATACGGAATACTGGAAATGTCGCTGGCGGTAATCGCCTGGGCGCTGCTGGTTTCTTGCGGATCGATAGGCGAAGGCTGCGCCGTCACTTCTATTTCTTCTTTGTACTCTCGCACCGGCTGTAGTTTTACCTCGATCGGCACCGGTTGTCCGGCGCCAATCTCCAGCTTGGGTACAGCCGTGGTATAGAAGCCCTGTTTTTCCACCAGCACTTTATAGGTTCCCGGCGCAAGTTGCCGCAGAACAGCGTTTCCGGAAGGCGTTGTGCGTTCCTGGGCGACAACCTTGTCATCCTGCTGCGCAATCACGATGACCATCGGCAAAGGCTGGCCATTCTGGTCCGTTACCGTGATTTGGAGCTGTCCCGTAGCAGTGGACGCGGATTGCCACGGTGCCGCTGCCTGCGCCATCTGCCAGCCACTGACGATTGCTGAACAAAGCAGCAAGGCCGTAACAGCACGCTGTTTGATTTTCCAGGACATGGTTGTGACCACGGCAGGCCTCTCCAGACGGGCCCTATTCCCGTCTCGAGCAGGTGCAAAGCTGGCTATATTGTATGTGAGCTGCTGCCCATTCACCAGTTCGGATTAGGACATGGACTGAAGTTCATGCCGCCATTTTGCAGCAAATCTCAGCCATTTTCATGTGCGATGTTGAATCGGTCACTCCGATTGCGAATGCGGTGTCGATTCCACAATGATCGGCTGCGCCTTCCGCACTTCCGGTTTGGCGCCTTCAGCTTTTGGCTCAATGCGCTCAGTCACACGCATGCGCTCATCGAACTTGCCAAAGATCATCTTTCCGGCGGTCGTTTGCAGAACGGAGGTCACAGCGATATCGACATTCTTTCCGATCAGCTTGCGCGCGTTATCCACCACGACCATAGTGCCGTCGTCCAGGTAGGCCACGCCCTGGTTGTATTCTTTGCCTTCTTTCAGGATGAAGACGCGCATCGTCTCGCCCGGCAGCACGATCGGCTTCAGGGCATTGGCCAGTTCATTGATATTCAAAACCTCAACGCCCTGGAGCTGCGCCACTTTGTTGAGGTTGAAATCGTTGGTGACGATTTTCCCCTCATACACTTTTGCCAGCTCAATCAATTTGAGGTCGACTTCGCGCACCGTGGGAAAATCGTCTTCCACAATCTGCACGCTCACGGTGGCCATTTTTTGCACGCGCTGAAGAATGTCCAGCCCGCGGCGTCCGCGGTTGCGTTTGAGCGAATCGGCGGAATCGGCCACCAGTTGCAATTCGCGCAGAACAAACTGCGGAACCACCACCACGCCGTCCAGGAATCCGGTATCGGCAATATCAGCGATGCGCCCGTCGATGATCACGCTGGTGTCCAGGATCTTAAAGCTCTTGCGACTCTGCTTTTCTGCACCAAATATCCCGCCCAGCGCCGCCAGGTTCAGCATGTCGCCCTTGTTGGCCCCCACAATGAGCCCAACGTATGACATCAGCAGCATGACCATCAGCATCAGGAATCGTTGTGTTTCCGAATGCGTGATGCTGTTCTTGATGACAACGCTGAAAAGGTAGGCGCCCAGGATGCCAAGAATACTGCCGATGACGGCGCCGATCAGCCGCTTAAGGCTTACCACGCGCAGGCGCGCTTCAAACCACACCACGGCCAGACCGATGCCTATTCCGGCGCACGACGATATCCACGCGGGAAAATTGGCCAACCCGAATGGTCTTAAGTGGTAACAGGCAACAGCTACAACAGAAATAAAAACAAGACGAATAATAAGCAGGTCCATAAGGACCCTCCCGACCGGGGCTGCTGCTGGTCAAGGTAAAAAGTTTATGGTGTTCTTCGAACCCCCAATAAGTAGCCGCCCCCACAGCTTTCCGGCATGCGGGATAAAAAATAGCTTAAAAAGCCCCGCAATAATTCAATTCGGCACAGTATACATCAGCATTGGCAGAATCATTGCCACCTTGTTTGTTATCGACTAAGTAAATACCGCGTCCTGCTTTGTTATTGACCCGCCTCGCAGCCGCAAGGCATCTTGGTTATAGAGAGCTTTGCATCAGTTGATTTGCACACCCGCCTCTGCTCTGTAAACAAGTTGGCCGAAAGTAGATGAGCGGCCTGGTTTCCCGGTTTCGGGAGGCCTTTAAAGCCGGCGCTGAAAATCTCGGGGGAGAATAAGCGCCGGTTTTATTCATTTGTTCTCGATAGTTCCCAGCACATCATCCAGGTACGCGATCATGGCCCGTCGCGGCTTTTGTCCTAGATTTGGCAATTTCACATGTTTTTCTACGGTGGTGTTTCCGCGGATACGGACTCTTCCCAGCCTTGCCACCTGCCCCTTCTCCAACTCCACATAAACAGGAATCAGCATGGAAAAGCCATCGCTCACGTGTGACTGCGTAAGCTTTAGGTTGAGCACAAGCGCGCCATCACTTTCGGACGAGAATGAATGTTCAAAACGATAACTGGGATACTCGGTCCCATAGACGTATTCGTTAAAGAACCAGTCCAGCCGGTGATCTCCCATGAGGTCCATTTCCCGGGTCATGTGCTTTTCCGCCATCGCTTTGAAATCTTCGGTGGTTGCATTCCGATTGGCATAAGTCCGCGTAAAGTCATGCATCATGTCCTTAAAATGAGCATCGACGTCTTTGCTGGTGCTGTCCTGCATCATGAAGCGGAACATTTGAAGAATGTAGGCCCCTTTGGGATAGATCAAGTCCTGAGGGATGTTGACTCCTGTCCTGGCCGTAGCCAGCCGATAGCCGAGGGTCACCGGGCCAACATCAATCGCCCTCTTGCCTTCACCGTTTGTGTCGGTAAGGCGCTTGCGCCGCTCCGCCCAGAATTCATGAAAATCGGCCAGGCCGTGCTCGCTGTATACGGCTTGCAGGAACAGCGATGCAGACATTTCCGCAAACCCTTCACTCATCCACTGGTCGCGATATGAATTGAACCCAACCATATGGCCCCACCACTGGTGTGCAATCTCGTGTGGTCCCACAGTGTCAAAATACTGGTGCTCGTTATGTGGACTCATCATATGCCGGTAGGTGGCGTCGAGAAAATAAGGCAGGGGCAGGAACACGAGCCCCGGCCATGATTGGCCAAAGCTTCCGGCCTGCTGCTGCGTCATGGCCAGTCTCCTGTAGGGCTCTTCGCCAAAGTAGTCCGTATACAGGTCCAGGGCGAGTTCGGCTTCGGCGTTTGCCTTTTTCATCATTGGCACAAAGCTATACCGGATGCCCATGCCTCCCGGGCCCATTTCATTCACATCTGTTTCCACCATGTAGTGCTTGCTCAGGTCTGGCGCTTCCATGCTCTTGAACTCGCCGAAATTGAAACCAGCCACAGGCTGTGCAGCATCTGATTGCCATTCCGTAATGTTTTCCTTGTCCTCATCAATGTTCTTCAGGAGTTTGCCGGTGGCCACCATCTTCAACCCCCGCGGAATGTGGAAGGTCATGGCAAAGTCGTTGTGGCCGCTCATGCCCACTGATGGGTACCAGTTGCTGCGCGCGATCGTGTAATAGTTCTTGTCGCCCTCGTCTATTACGGCATTCTTGCCCGCATAACCTGTTGTGATGGTGTAGCTCTCGTCTTTCCGCAGCTCCTTGGGCAGGATCACGGCAAAATTGGCATCTTCCTCTGCTCCTTCCTGGATAAAAGACAATGGCTCTCCCTTCTCTCCCGTGACCCATAGCACGCGGAGAGTCGGGAAAATATCCAATGGAATTACACGGACGCCGTCGTGCGTGGCCACCATGGTTGTCTCGGCAACCCCATCCAGCCTGCCATTTTTTGCGAAGGCAGTTTCCAGTTTTTGCCGTGCGATTGTGACCGGGCCATTTTGTTCGTTGCTGTTTGCCGTGCCGTCCGCGTACTCGTGGGCCAGATGGAACGATGTCCAAATGCCAGAGTGGTTCCAATCCCAGGCGATTAGCGCCACTTCTTCCGGGGCAAGGGAGATGGATTCTTGCACCCGAGGCCCCGCAGCTTCACGGGGCGGCGGATCAGGAAAGTAGGAAACCACCCCTTGAGGATCAACGTCATAGATCAGTTTGCCGCCATACCTCTTGCCTTTTATAAATGCCACAAACTTGCCACCCGGCTGAGAACTGAGGAGGTCCTGCAAGAGACGAACATCAAGATTTTCCTTGAGGTGAGCTCTTAGCTGCTGCTGAATCTCTTTAAATAATCCCGCAGGATTTCCTGATGCCGCAGATGCCGGGACCGCTCCCGCTTTCCTGATTTCTGCGTCGGTGCCATCCGTGAATCGAAAAACTGCCTCTTGAAACTGCTCCACAAATTCGTGGTCTTTCGCGAGAATGGAAAGATATCGTTGTTCCAGTTCTGTAGGTGGGGTGAGGCTGAAAGAAGCTTCACCTATAAAAACTGCACCGGTGCAGACGCCATTGATCGGCTCAAGCAGGTAAAAGGTGCCGCTTCTAAAAGTAAAGATTCCCGCGTCTCGCTTTAACCTAAAGCCATTCACCGCCACGGCCTCCCCCAGCGCAACGGCACGTAGCTTTACATAAGTGGGATCGATATTGGCGAGCGCGCGCGGAATGGGCTGGGCAGAAGGATATGCGGCAAAATGCGCCCGAACCTTCAGGTCCTGTGACTGCGCGGCACTTCCGAAAACAAGGCTGACCGCAGACAGGGCAAGGATCAACGCGCGCAATTTCACAGGGTGCTCCCTTCATGGGAAAAGTATCAGCATCATGCGGCTTTCCCTGAAATTATTCAACGCAAAAAATGTTAATAACTGTGACGAACTAAAAAAACGCGGCTAAAGCATCTGAAGCATCTGAAGCATCAGTACTGAAGACTACTAGGAACAATACTTAGCTCAAGACGAAATCTGTTTTTGCGTCTCGGTAACTTTCAGTCATCCACGCGCATGTAAGCGAGCAGGCTCTTATCGAGCGGCACCCGCAAGGAGGGGGTAACCCTTTGCACAACAGTAATGTTGCTGGAATCGCTCTCAATGTGCGACATTAGCCGTTCCCTGCTTTCCGGGGCAACAGCGCGTGGGTGTTTGGAATCGAATCGGCGGTCAGGTGGTTTATGGCAACAACGACAGAGAAACGCACGTATGAAGAAGCTGTGACTTGGCTTCGCGATCATGGCTTTGACATTCTGGAAGCTCCCGGGACCAAAAACCGCGTCTTCCTGAAGAAATCGAGTGTTTCCGCGGCTATTGAACGTGGCGACGACGGCGCAGCGCGTCTCTTTGCCAAGCCCGGTGTACAGATTGGCGGTGAAATCTCCCGCCTTGTTGACAAGGGATATCAGAAATTTCTTAAGACCACCAAGGCCGAAGTTCCAGCCACTGCCGAACATCTCCAGGCTATTCACCAGTTTTCTGAAGAACTCACGGAAGCCACCGGCGCCACCAGTCTCTATAACCAGTCTCTGGGCACCGTCAGCGACCGCTATACGTATGATCGTGTCGAAAACCGTGACCTCCCTGAAGCGCAACGTCCGCAACGCGCCTGGGATGGAAAGAAAAAGACCGGCCGCAAGCCCGCCTGAAGCAGCTTTGACTACCAGCTGGCGCGCCATTTGGTTGCATTCAAAATAAATATACGAACCCTCGCCATCCCAGTCTTTGACAAATCAGCCTCCTCCAACCTAGACTTTGAAGCTCTTGAAAGTAAATTGACTTGTGCTTCTTTAGCTTTGGAGGAATTCCTGATTATGTTTCACAAAAACACTCGGATCCTGGCAGTCCTGTTTGTGCTTTCGCTTTTTGCCACCGCGTCCTTCGCACAGAGCGGGACCGCGCCGGCATCCGGCAAAGATACAACCGCCACCAAGAAATCCAAGGCATCGGACAGCGCTGCAACCAAAACCAAAAAATCTGATCTGGTCGATATCAATGCCGCCAGCAAGGAAGAGCTGACCGCCCTTTCCGGAATCGGCGATGCGTACAGCCAGAAGATCATTGATGGCCGCCCGTACACCACCAAGCGCGATCTCTTGACCAAGAAGATCGTCCCCCAGGCCACCTATGATCAGATCAAAGACAAGATCATTGCTCATCGTATAGCAGGCGCCGCCGACAAGAAAGGTAAGGGTGCCACCGCAACAGCCACACCTAAGTAGAAACTTTGCGTGACTTCGCAGCGCTCCTGGCGGGGCGCTTTTTCTTTGGCAACACCACAGTCGAAGCCGACTGTTCGATCCAGTTGACCATGAAGACAGGAACGGCCTCGCTACGGCCCTTTACCTTCAGCTCCGGCAGCCGCTCCAGATCAAAAGTCTTCCCCAGCTTTCTTGCCGTAGACTCCGAAATCAGGATCTGACCGCCGGCGGCGTTCGTCATCAATCGCTGCGCCGTATTCACGGCGTCCCCCACCACTGTGTAGTCAAGCCGGCGCGGCGAGCCAATGTTGCCGGCGATGGCGCTCCCTGTGTTGATGCCGATACCCACGCGCAGCTCCGGCCACTCCCGTGCCGCGGCGTCGCGGTTTAGTTCGACCAACAGCCGCTGGATCTGGATCGCCGAATTAACCGCCGCGGCCGCATCATTGCCCTTGGAGATGGGCGCACCGAACACCGCCATTACGGCGTCGCCAATATATTTGTCTAGCGTTCCGCCGTAGTCAAAAATCACGTCCGTGACCCGCGTGAAATATTCATTCAGTATCTCAACCACGCGGCCCGGCTCCATGGCTTCACTCATGGTGGTAAAGCCGCGAATGTCGGCAAACATCACCGTCACTTCCTGGTTGATGCCACCCAGCCTGATATCCGGATTGGCGACCACCATCTCCACAACTTCCGGAGAAAGAAAGCGTTCGAGCGCCGAACGCTGCAGTGAGTGTTGCGCGATTTTCTCGTGCGCCACGGCATTGTCTATTGCCGCTCCCGCCTGGGCCGCTACCAAAGCAAAAATGTTCAGCTCTTCCTGTGTGAACGCTGACGCTTTCTCCAGATTGTCCACGTAAAGAACGCCAAACAGCCGGTCTTTTCCCACCAGCGGCGCGCACATAGCGGAGCGCAGTCCGGAAATCTTGAGGCTTTCACTGCCGGTGAAGCGCTCGTCGGCGCTCACGTCCTCAATCAGAATCGGCTGCCTTTCTTTGCGGACCAGTTCCAGCACGCGCGTACTCAAAATGATTTGTGGTTTAGTTTCTGAGATCAAGGGATTACGGTATCGGACCTCGCTTTGCCGCATCACCTCTCCACGCTCATCGAACAACATGACGAAGCCCCGCTCCACACCCTCGATCAGGCAGGCCAGCGAGATCACTTGTTCGCAAATGTCTTCCAGCGCCAGCTTTGCGTTCAGCGCTTTGCCGGCCTCGTATAAGACCGTGAGCAGATAATTCTCCCGCTCCAACTTCTTCACCCGGCCCGCCAGATCAGTGAACTGGCTGCTGGGAGTATCGCTGCTGCGCGGCAACGACGCCTGCTCAGGGCGATCGCGCATGAGGTTGTTCAGGGTTGAGGGCCAATCACCCCGGCGGACTTGAATGCCCTTCTCGTCTACGTTTTCCAGGTGCAGCCGGTAGAGTCCGACCAGCGCAACATCGCCGTCTTTAAGCTCAGTTTCCTTGTTGATTTTCTGGTCGTTGAGAACGATGCCGTTGGTGCTGCCGCGATCGGCAACAAAGATGGCGTTGTCTCTTAACTTGATAACTGCATGAAAGCGGCTGACGCTGGCATCATTGAGGACAAGATCGTTGGCGTTGCCCCTGCCCACCGTGATGACCGGCTTGTTGAGTTCCAGTATCCCGTTTTTCCCGTCAGGCGAGG
The DNA here is from genome assembly GCA_036512375.1 of Candidatus Angelobacter sp. GTDB lineage: Bacteria > Acidobacteriota > Terriglobia > Terriglobales > Acidobacteriaceae > Angelobacter. The sequence goes on from DATCAX010000808.1 coordinate 8,192, forward strand.
AGATAATGAGGCGGGCCATAGGACATGGTTATTGTTTTTCAAGAAGCTCGTCAATATTGACGGTTTTGCCTTTTTGTACCTTGATGTTTTTATGCACCGGTTTATATCCCGTCATCTGCAGGATGATGCTGTAGACGCCAGGGTCAGCAGGCCATCGCGCATTGGTTTTCTTGGGCGCCTCTTTGCCATCCACCACAATCGTTGCGCCTTCAGGGTTCGTCCGGATATGCACCAGGCCCTTGCCCTCTGGGATGGTGTCAGTGCCAAAAAACCTCCGCAGCGGGTTTGCGTTTTTACCGTCCTCAGGTTGAACGTTTACGCTCAGCAACACCGGCGAGAAGCTCAGTGTCTGTCCCTCAGCGACCGTTTCCTCCGTCGACATTTCTTTGAAACCGGCCTTGCGCACCGTGACTTTGTGAAATCCCTTTTCCACTGTGAGCTGAGTTGGCGTGGTCAAGCCGCTATCCTTGCCGTCAACCCAGATGCTTGCACCCTGCGGGTTGCTGGTAACCACAATCGTGGAAACTGACAGCGCCAGTTCTGCTGATATGTCGATACTCTTGCCGGCCACTGACTCCACGGATTTGGTCTGTTGCAGGTAGCCGGGCCTGCTGAACACGAGGGTATGCATGCCCGCCGCCAGATGTGAGGCGGTAAACGGCGTAACCCAGTTCGGCTCGCTCCAGCCGTCAATTTCAACCTTGGCGCTCTCGGGCTGTGAAAGCAGCTTCAACTCGCTCTGCTGAATGAAAACTTTGTTGGGCGAACTGGTGGCCTTCTGCGGCGCCGGTTGTTTTTGCGCGCTCCTGGATTTCTTCGTGGGAAAGAACTTGACCGTGGTATCCGAAGCTATTACTTCTTTTCCAGGTGTGGGCGCCGGTATGGGGATCGCGATTGGTTCCCGGGCCGCCTGCTGCTGCGCTTCCTTCGCTTTGGCGTCCTCCGCCAGTTGATGCATCTTTACCTTCGTCCGATGATAGGCGTATCCGCCCATCGCGCTTCCCAGTACCACGATGGTGACAATCGTGGCCAGAAGCATGCTGCTCTTGCTGGCAATAATTGCCGTCGTGGGGCGGCGCATGGGAAAGGGTGCTTTAGCCAGGGCTGGTGCGGCCGCGGCGGCCCCGACTGTGCTTCCGGAAACAACTCTCACTGGAAGCACAACGGTTTTCTCGGGCGAAGCAGACACCGGATTGATCGCCACGGTCGAACCGCTGCGGACCGGCCCTGCCAGCTTGTAATTTTCAAGATCGCGGACAAGGTCCGCGCCGGTCTGATAGCGATCATCAGGCGCTTTGGCCAGAGCCTTGGTGACTATCGCACTCAAACCGGGATGGACAGTTACATCCAGATCGCGTGGCGTGATCGGGTTTTCGTTGACAATCTTGTAAATAATCGTGGTTACGTTCTGGCCGACGAACGGTTTTTCGCCCGTCATCATTTCATAGAGGATTACGCCCAGGCTGAAAAGATCAGAGCGCCCATCCAACTGTCGGCCTTTCACCTGCTCAGGAGACATGTAGTTCGGCGTGCCCAACACCTGTCCGGTATTAGTGACCTGCCCGCCTGACTTGGCAATGCCGAAGTCCATGATCTTTACCGTACCGTTCCCGGTAATCATTATGTTGGCCGGTTTTATATCGCGATGAACAATGCTGTTGGAATGCGCATAATCCAGTCCGCGGCAAATCTGGCGCGTAAGCTGGAGCACTTCATCTGTTGCCAGCACGCGCTTCTCCACCAGCAGCTCATGAAGCGTGGTGCCTTCAATGAATTCCATGGCAATGTAGAAAATTCCGTCCTGTTCGCCGGCGTCATAGATAGTGACAATATTGGGATGGTTCAGCACGCCCGCGGCACGGGCTT
>DATCAX010000809.1:0-2519 GCA_036512375.1 Candidatus Angelobacter sp.
TGCGCTCACTGGCGGCGTGGCTGGTCGAGCAGCAGGTCGAGGAAGTGGTGATGGAATCGACCGCACAGTACTGGAAACCCGTCTGGGGAACCCTGGAGCGGTACTGGAAACCGATCTGTCAAACGCGGGAAGGGGCACTCGCGACTTCGGGAACACTACATCTTGCGCTGGCGCTGTCGAACCGCGGGCGACGCGGGCGCAAGAAGGATTTCCGCGATGCCGAACGTTTGGTGAAGCGACTGGTGGCCCACGAGCTGACCCTGAGCTTCGTGCCCGATGTCGAGCAGCGGCTATGGCGGACGATCGTGCGCACCAAGTATCAGCTGACGCGCAACCGAGTGCAGTTGCAGAATCGATTGGAGGCTCTGCTGGAAGAAGCACACATCAAGCTATCCAGCCTGGTCTCCGATCTGCTGGGAGCCAGCGCACGACGCATGCTCGAGGCTATAGCGGGCGGGGAGATCCACCGAGAGACTCTTGCGGCCCTAGCTGACCGGGGCTTACGTGCCACACAGCAGCAGTTACAAGACGCGCTCGGCGTGTGCCAGGAGTTGAACCCGGTATACCGGAGACTAATCAAGATGGTGCTGGACGAGGTGGCATCAATTGACAAGCGGATTGACCAACTCAACCAGGAGATGGCCAGTCTGCTCCGTCCGCACGAGGATCAAGTCAAGCGACTGGCGGAGGTGCCCGGGCTGGGCGTGGACTCGGCGCAGCAGATCATTGCCGAAGTGGGTGCCACCGCAGCGACCTTTCCTTCCGAGAAGCATCTCTCCTCTTGGGTAGGTGCATGCCCTGGGGATGAAGAGAGCGCGGAAGTGAACCACAGCCGCCGGTCGCCGCAGGGCAACCGTCATATGCGGCGGATTCTGAATCAAGCTGCCAATGCGGCGGCCAAACACAAAGGAAGCATCTTTCAAATTCTCTATGGCCGCTATGTGCCGCGTCTGGGACACAATCAAACCATTGGAATAATTGCCCACAAACTTTGCCGCTTGGTCTGGAAGATCTTGCACCGAGGAATCCGCTACGAAGAACGAGGCCCAGAGGTCAGCAAAGCTTCCAAGCAAAAGCGTACCCGAAAAATGATCCGACAACTGCGTAGGCTTGGTTACCAAATCGAACCGAGTCCTTCTCAATCAGCCATCACGGCATGATCGCGATCTCCGACTCGCACGATTTTCGACCCTGCGTCGCGTTACCGAACATGTGCTTTTGTGATGATTCCGCATGTTCGACAGACGTGACTCGTCCAAGTGGATTTGTTTCAAGGTTTCCCTGCGCCAGGCGGCGATTCGCGCTAAGGTGAAATAAGCATGACCCCGGCAGCCCGAGTCAAGTTTTGGGCGTTCGCAGGTCTGAGGAAGGTTGTCCATGAACTTAACTACTAGCACCCGACAGGTACGTGGCGTCACAGTCGTAGATATTGAAGGCCGTATTGTACTCGGGGAAGAAAGCGCCAAACTGCGCGAGTTGGTGAGCGAGCTACTAAAAAACGGACACAAGAAAATCCTATTCAACCTTGTTGATGTTCAGTACATCGACAGCTCCGGCCTTGGTTCTCTCGTCAGCGCCTTCACGAGCGTGCGGCGGCAGGGAGGCGAATTAAAGCTGCTGAATCTCCCCAGTAAAGTTCACGACGTGCTGCAAATCACAAAGTTGTACACCGTGTTTGACATCATGGATGATGAAGCAGTGGCCATTAATTCGTTCGGTCAGTCGGCAGCGGTATAAGGTATTCATTGGTCGCGTGCTGCGATGGATTCGACAGCGACCTGATTCGGCATCCCATCATTTGTCATTCGAGACGCCCGATGCTCGGCGAGCACGTCTTCAGGTTATCCATGGGAGTTTTTGCCATTGGCGGCTAGATTCTTGCAAAGCTGACGATTTTTGTCGATGCGCTCATCCAAGACAACAGCAATGAAATGAATGCAGGCTATGCGTTCGCGTAGAATCCATTCATTAAGGACCGGTGAAAAATGACGGGCTGGACCTCGAAAAAGCTCTAAGAGAGCATAGTAGAAACGTACGGCAGCTAGTTTGCGTTTTGGTTTTTCCGCTGCGAGGCATAGGCGTAGAAGATTGGACGTCCAGACAAATTCGTCCGTGTCGGGTGACCTTTCACTAAGTAAATCCCACGTATCCCGGGAAAGAGGCACTTTCCATAAGGATGCCGTGTACGCGCGCAGCAGCATCAAAACTGAGTGTGCAGTCACAAACAGCCCAATCAGAAAAATGACGATGAATATCAATTAAAGCCTGCCTTCCAAATAGGCAGCTGGAACACGTGTTTCTTCGCGAACGCGTGTGAAGGAATAGAGAAGCGAAAGGGGCAGCCAAGCGCCGAGAACGGCCGGTATATAACGCCACGAAGCAATATCAGGGAAAAAATGGTGAAACCCGTAGGCCAACGTCTGTAACCCTGAGTACAGACAAAAGCAGCTCACAAGAAGAGCTAGACGTAGAGAGGGATCGCGGCGTTTCAGGACAATGAACCAGAGCACATAACTGAA
>DATCAX010000810.1:0-5439 GCA_036512375.1 Candidatus Angelobacter sp.
AGAGAGAACGCGCGCCGCAGAATGTCCGGACGACGCGTATAGAACGCGCTCAGGTCGATGGGCGTGAGCAGCCACTTGTGTGCGTTGAACACCAGCGAGTGCGCGCGTTCCACGCCCGCCATGATGTGCCGCTGTTCCGGCAGGATCGCCGCCGCGCCGGCGTAGGCGCAGTCCACATGCAGCCACAGGCCGTGCTTTTCCACGACGTCCGCAATCTGCGGCACCGGATCAATGCTGGTGGAAGAAGTTGTGCCCACGGTTGCAACCACGCAAAACGGTCGCTTGCCCGCCTGCTTGTCTTCTTCCACCATCTTTGCCAGTACATCGGCGCGCATGCGGAATTCCGCATCGGACGGCACCTTGCGGATATTTTTCTGGCCGACGCCTACAGCAATCGCGCCTTTCTCAATCGACATATGCGCCTGGTCCGACGTGTATAGCACCAGATCGTTGCGGCTTCCTGCCGTCCGCGCTTCCGGGTCAATCAACTCACGGGCGCAGACCACAGCATGCATGCTGCTGGTGGAAGCCGTGTCATAGACAATGCCGAACCATTCGTCGCTTAACCCGATCCATTGCCGCAGCCAGTCCAGCGCTCGTTGCTCCAACTCCGCAACTGCGGGAGAAGTCTTCCAGTGCAGGCCGTTGGTGTTGAGCGCGGCGGCCAGCATCTCGCCAAGAATCGCCGGCGTGGATCCAGTGCAGGCAAAATAAGCAAAGAAGCGCGGATGGTTCCACTGCGTGACTGCCGGCATAATCAAGCGGTCAAAGTCGCGCAGGATAGCGTCAAACGGCTCGCCCTTTTCCGGCGCCGATTTTGGCAACGCATCCAATAAATCCCCCGGCTTTGTCTGGGCCAGGACCGGCATCTCCGCCACATTGCTCAGGTATTCGGCAATCCAATCGACGGTCGCGTGACCCGCTTGACGGAAGTCTTCGACGTAGGCCTGCCACTCGGTTTTTTGCCGGTCAGCGGCAGCATCTTTAGAATCAGTAATTTTACTCATGCACTCTTTCGCGCCGCTAAAACCCGGCATTAAATTCATTAACTTTCTTGACAACAGCTGAAAACCTAGACTACTATCCGTTCAGCATGCACGCCAGCCGATTTACTTTCGCGTTTACTTACCGCTACCACTTTACGGGTAGCGGCGACGCGGATATGTGCTGACAATGCAATAAGAAGTTAGTCATCATAAATCACCGCAAGCCGCGATCCCCAAGGGGTCGCGGTTTTTGCTTTCAGGGAGCTTTGCCAACATGGATCAGGACACCGGCCACCAAACTGTTAACGGCGAGAAAACGCTGGACGGCTGGCGCTCCCAGATTGACGCGCTCGACACCGAGCTGCTTCGCTTGCTCAACCAGCGCGCCGCCATCGCCTGCGAAATCGCCTCGATCAAGGTTGCATCGGGCTTGCAGGCTTACGACGGCAATCGTGAACGCCAGGTGCTGGCCCGCGTGGTGGAAAAGAACACCGGCCCGCTCGACAAACAGAGTGTCACGGACATCTTCTCTGGAATCATCCGTGAAACCCGCCGGCTGGGGACACAGCGGATGCAGGCTGCTTCTGAAATCCCGAAGCGAAGCGAGGGATCCCTAGAGCCTGCAGGAACTCGGGAACATCAGGATTTGCATTCAGTGAAGAGAAAGTCGTTTCCATAGGGTTCCCTCACCCGCGACTACGATTACGCGGCACACGCAAGGGCATTGATGTCGCGAGTCCGGGATTTCAGGAAGAGCTAATTGCTATTTGCTAATTACTAATTTCAGGAGTTTCTCATGGTCATCAACATGGCAGCGGGTTCGACGGAAGCAGAGCTTCAACACGTAATTGAAAGGGTCATCGAATGCGGTTTTCAGCCACACGTCACGCGCGGAGCTGAGCGGGCCATTGTGGCCGCGGTCGGTTCCGGTGGATCACGCATGGCGCTGGAAGCGCTCAAGGCTGCGCCCGGCGTGGAAGACGTTGTGCCCATCGCGCACCCTTTCAAGCTGGTAAGCAAAATTGTGAAGAGCGGACGCACGCAGGTTGACGTCGGCGGCGTCATCATTGGCGGTGAAGACGCCGTGGTGATTGCGGGGCCGTGCTCGGTGGAATCCCGTGAGCAGCTTTTCTCCACGGCGCGCGCCATCAAGGCCGCCGGAGCAACGCTGCTGCGCGGCGGAGCGTACAAGCCCCGCACCTCGCCCTATGACTTCCAAGGCCTGGGCATTGAAGCGCTGCGCCTGCTGCGCGAAGTCCGCGAGCAAGTGGGCCTGCCTGTCGTGACCGAGGTGATGAGCACTAACGATATTCAGCTCATCTGTGACCACGCTGACATGCTTCAGGTGGGCGCACGCAACATGCAGAATTACGACCTGCTGCGCCAGCTCGCCAAAGCCAAAAAGCCCATCCTGCTCAAGCGTGGCCCATCGGCCAGCGTGAAAGAGTGGTTGCTGGCGGCGGAGTATCTTCTGGCCGGCGGCAATGATAACGTTGTGCTGTGCGAACGCGGCATCAAGACCTTCGAAAGTGAAATGACCCGCAACACGCTCGACCTGGCCGCCGTGGCTCTTGTGCGCGAACTTTCGCACCTGCCTGTTCTGGCCGACCCATCGCATGGAACGGGAAAGCGCGAATTGATTGCGCCTGCCAGCCGCGCTGCTCTCGCCATCGGCGCTGATGGACTGATTATCGAAGTCCATCCCTGCCCCGAACGGGCTCTCTCCGACGGAGCGCAGTCGCTCAATCTGGATGAATTCGCCAAGCTGATGAAGGGCTTGTCCGCGCCCATTCGTTCGGTGGCAACGTGCGCCACCGCCACAACGGCCGGTTAGAGCCACCATCACCGGGTTCGAGCGGCGGCGCGGGTTAACGCAGCTCCCAAATCTCCACTCGGCCGTCGCTGTTTGCCAGGGCCACGAGCTTGCCGTCCTGCGAGACGGTGATCGCCTTAATGCTCGTCATGTCCGTGGCGAAGGCACGGGCCTGCGGCGTGGCTGCTGAAACCAGGCCGATAATGCCGTCTTTGTTGCCCAGCACGAAGCCGTCATGTGTGGGCGCGACTGCCCGTAGCGTATCCGCTCCCACGTTTGGTACTGCCGCGTGCTTTCCTTCGGCGTTACCGCTCATATAGATCGTAGCGCCAAGCGTGGAACTGCGGGCCATGGTCTTGCCATCGCGCGATGGTGTGTATGTGTCCTGATCGCTGGCGCAGGGAAAGTTTCCCCGCTCCTGCCCCGATTCCAACTCGCGCACAATGCAACGATCCTGGCTTCTGGACATCGCCAGCCATGTGCCCTCCGGGGACAGCGCCACGAGCGAACCGCTGCCGGAACGCACAATGCGATTTTGGCCGATGTCCCACACGGCGGCCTTTTCATCTCCCGCCACCCCCAGCATGTCGTCCGGGGCGAATAGCAAAGAGCGAACTTTGCTGGTTTCCAGCTTGCGGGTGACTTGGGCTGCGGCGACATCCCAGATCTCGACTTCACCATAGCGCTCCATGGCAACCATGCTTCCCGATTTCGAGATAGCAATCGCCCTGGTGGAGTAATCCGCGTGCATGGCGGCCAAAGGCTGCCCCGTCGTCAGGTCGAAGACCGTGACCGGTGAAGGCGGCGCGACACCGCCGCTGGGACGTCGCGGCTCTTGTGCCAGCACCAGCCTGGTGCCATCCGCGGAAAACGCCATGGCGGAGGGCTCATCATATTCCTTCGATTTCAGAAGCACTTTGAAGCGCGCGACCTTCTGCTCAAGCAGCAGCCGCAGCCAGCGTACAAAGATCTCTGTTGGCGGCTTGCCCACGCCGGCCCCGATCTTGTACTTCACGCTGGGCGGCATCTCTCCATTAAAACCGATGCGCATGAAATACATGCGCAGGTCCGACGCCCGCACCAGAATTGCGCTCCAGCTCGGCGCATAACCTGGCTCGCCAGAGTCGTAGTGGCCCACTTCCAGCCGTGACTCTTCAACGCATACCAGGGTGCGCGCCGTGGCAGCGGCGCTCTCCAGCCCGGCAACGTGGATCGCCGGATTGTGCGCCCAGGGCGCTTTGCTTTTTTCGTGATGGAAAAGTATGTTGACCGGCCCTTCCGGCCAGCCCTCCCCCGCTTCCCCGACCGCGTACGGATGGTCGCAGATCGTAGCCGCAGTGGAAACCGCCCCGCCGATGGGCGGCACTTTCTTTGTCTGGCCGTCAGCCAGGATCGCCATCAACAGGCATAGGCACAGACACATCATCTTCATCAATGTTCCTCTCTTCGCCGGACGAATCCATTGTGTCGCAGTTTGCCAAAGACTGAAAGCGCATTTGTGTGGGAGCACACGGTCCGGCACGGGAACGTGGCGCCGATTAACGCCGTTGCCCGGCCTGTGCCGCAATCGTAACGCTGCTGTTTTGTGAATTCCTGTGCGTTGGCGCATGATCTATACTCAACCGTCTATGCCAGTCGTTATCTGCATGCTCCGCGGCGTGAACGTTGGCGGACACAACAAGATCAAGATGGACGTGCTCAAAGCGCTCTGCGTGTCGCTCAAACTAAAAGACCCGCAGACATTCATTCAGAGTGGCAACGTAATCTTCACCACCGAAGAAAATGACCTGGCAAACGTTGCGAAGCGGATCGGGGATGCGATCCAGAAAAAAATCGGTTTCCGCCCTGACGTGGTTCTTCGCACAGCGACGGAATTGAGAACCGCAATCAAGCGAAATCCGTTCGCCAAACGGGATGGCATTGAGCCCGGCAAGCTGCTGGTGATGTTTCTCGGCGCCGATCCTGGAAAAGAAGCCCGCGAGAAAGCTCTGACCATCGCCACTGAGCCGGAAGAGATGCACATCATCGGCCGCGAAGTTTACATTTATTTTCTCAACGGCCAGGGGCATTCAAAGCTGCCATGGCCAAAGATAGAACGTGCGCTTGGGACCTCTGGCACCGGCCGCAACTGGAATAGCGTGACCAAAATGCTGGCGATCGCAGAGAAGCTGGAGGTAGATGGATAGTGTGTTTTCGCGCCAAGACCCGGGTGCCGCGCCTGGGCCACACATAACAGCGCATGACTTTCAGTCGTGCCGTCTGCTAATCAAGGACTTTGCTGATCCCGCTTTCGACTGAATGGCCATTCAGTGTATTCTGTATGCACTTCTTACAGTCCAGAAAGTTCTCTTAGGGGCGCGTTATGAGCACTATTACCGCTACGTCCGGCATAAGCACGCCAACCACATTGTCACGAGCGGAAACCGTACCCTGGCTGGTCTGGGCCAATGTGATTGCTTCGGTTTGTATTGCTACGGGGCTTTATTGGGACATTTCCTGGCATGAAACCATTGGCCGTGACAGCTTCTGGACACCAGCCCACCTGTTCATCCAATTCGGCGCTGTGCTCGCCGCGTTTGGCTCCGCCTGGGTCATCATGCGGACCACTTTTGGCGGCGACACCAACGCCCTTGTGAAAGA
>DATCAX010000811.1:0-2872 GCA_036512375.1 Candidatus Angelobacter sp.
CGAAGACCCCGCTGCCGATGCGGCCATCAAGGCGACCGGCGACGATGCGGCCACCAAGAAGGCGCGGGACATGGCTGTGGCCAACAAAAAGGCGAATTCTGAAGGCTGGGCGCGCTGGCTGTCTCTGTTGAAATCGATGTAAGCTCATGGCGGACGCCGGATTCCCTTCCGGCGTCCTTTATTCTTCTGCAATATCTTCAGTCGATTACATTTGCCCTGCTTCCCCGTCTAAGGGAACCAGGACCCTTCTCGGACGTATACAACGGCACCTTTGCTATCCATCTCTGCCGCTCATGTTAAAGCTGGGCGGCGGAGGCTCGTTGAAATGTGTAAGCTTTATCGTGCACCCTGAATGATGATCGCGCTCGGCCCCGCGTTATGAAATCTCCAGATTGAAAAGGTGAAAATGCGTTTCCTCAAACCCTCGCTTCTCCTCCTGGCCACCTGCGCCACATTGTTCTGCACCACATTGTTTTGCACGGTCATGTTTCGCACCCAGGCATTCGCTCAAGGCACGCCGCAAAAAGGCGTTCAGGTGGGCGACATCGATACTAAAGCCGATCCCTGCAATGATTTTTTTCAGTTTTCCAACGGCAAGTGGCGCGCTGACAATCCAATCCCCCCGTCCATGGTGCGGTGGAGCCGGCGCTGGAAAGCGGGCGAGGACGCAAAAGAACAGCTCAAAGGCATTCTGGATGACGTCTCCCGCAAAACCGACTGGCCTCGCGGCAGCGTGGAAGAACTCATCAGCGATTATTACGGCTCCTGCATGAATGAAGCGGCCGTGAACAAACTGGGCATCGCACCGGCCAAGCCCATGCTGACAAAGATTGATGCGATGAAAACTCCGGCTGATGTGCAAAGCATGATCCGTCAGTTGCATGACGTTTCTGTGTTTGTGCCGTTCGTTGTGGCTTCCACCCCTGACAATCACAATCCTACGCAGGTTATTGCAAGCATTTTTGCGGGCGGACTGGGATTGCCTGATCGCGACTATTACTTGAAAACGGAACCGCGCTTCCAGGATGCGCGTGAAAAATATCTGCTACACGTTGCCGCCATGTTCAAACTTGCCGGTTATGATGACGCCAAAGCCAAAGCCGCGACACAGACCGTCTTCCAGATGGAAAAGAAACTGGCTGAAGCGTCTCTGGACAACGTTGCCCTGCGTGATCCGCAGGCCACCGATCACAAAACTACCTTTGCCGATCTTAAGAAGCTCGCGCCAGCCGTCGATTGGAACGGATACTTTGACGCTGCTAAGCTTTCTCGTGCTGACCTGAATGTCGCCGAGCCTAAGTTTCTTCAGGAAGTGGATCGTCAGGTTCGCGAAACTCCGCTAGCTGACTGGAAAACTTATCTGAAGTGGCAATTCCTTCATTCCGCCGCGGATCAACTCTCTGATCCGTTCGTCTATGAGAACTTTGCGTTTTACGAAAAATATCTGAACGGAGCCACCGAACTGAAGCCGCGCTGGAAACGTTGCGCTGAAACCACAGACCAGCTTCTGGGCGAAGCGCTGGGCAAGAAATACGTCGAGAAATATTTTCCGCCGGAAGCCAAGGCCCGCGCGCAGGAAATGGTGCAGAACATTCTTGCCGCCATGCATGACACCATCGAAGGCCTGGAATGGATGGGCCCGGAAACAAAGAAGAAAGCCCTGGAAAAGCTTTCCACTTTTAATCCCAAGATCGGCTACCCGGATAAATGGAAAGATTACAGCAGCATCAGGATGGTCCGCGATTCTTACTGGGACAACACCGTCGCCGCCGTAAAGTGGAACGTGAATGATGACCGCACGCAGATCGGCAAACCTACAGACCGCGGACGCTGGGGCATGACGCCGCCTACTTCCAACGCTTACTACAATCCTCTGTTGAACGAAATCGTGTTCCCCGCGGGCATTCTGCAGCAGCCGTCCTTCAGCGTGGAAAATGCAGACGCCATCAACTATGGCGGCATCGGCGTGGTCATTGGCCATGAAATCAGCCACGGCTTCGACGATCAGGGCGCGCAGTTTGACGCCCAGGGCCGTCTCAACAACTGGTGGACGCCCGACGATATGAAGCGTTTTCAAGACCGCACTTCCTGCGTCGTACGCCAGTTCGATTCATACTTTATCGAGCCAAATATTCACCACAACGGAAAGCTTGTTCTGGGTGAAAGCATTGGTGACCTTGCCGGGGCCAAGATCGCTTTCCTGGCTTTCAAGAAAGCGCAGCAATCCCATCCCGAACCTACCATCGACGGCTACACTCCGGAGCAGCAATTCTTTATTTCCTGGGGACAGTGGCGCGGCGATGAGATTCGTCCGGAAACGCAACGCACCATGATCCAGGGCGATCCGCATCCGATCGGAAAGTATCGCGTGATCGGGCCGCTCTCTAACCTGCCGGAGTTCAAGCAGGCATTCAGCTGCAAAGACGATTCGGCCATGGTCCGCCCGGCGGCCGATCGCTGCACGGTCTGGTAACCCTCATCTGAACCTTGAGAGACGTGGTTTCGCCACGTCTCTTTTTTTGTCCAACTTATTCGTACCGCAGCACGATCATCGGATCCACTCTGGCTGCACGTCGCAAAGGAATAATGCTTGCCAGCAGAACGGCGGCGCATATCACCGCCATCGCACCTAAATAAGTTGCGGGATCATAAGCCTTCACGCGATATAACAAGCTTTGCAACAACTGTGCCAGTATCCATGCCAGCACAAGCCCCACTGACAATCCTGTCACTACCAGCCTCAAATTCCCGCTGAACACTAACCACAAAATCGTCCGCGGCCGCGCGCCGCACGCCATTCGAATTCCGATTTCGCGCGACCGGCTCTCGACCAGATATGCCATCACGCCATAGAGTCCAATCGCCGCAAGCA
>DATCAX010000812.1:0-2761 GCA_036512375.1 Candidatus Angelobacter sp.
CTCCGCATAATCCGCCGCTTTCCTGCGTTCTATCCACGCCAGTCCAGAAATTCTGGAATTCCTGACCGTAACCTTTTCTCTTCGCCAGAGGTTTAGTTCTACAGAAGCAGACGTAAACCCGGGATATCCGAGGGGGCACAAGTTGAACGCTGTTGCCAATCTTGCCAACTTAACCAGCCTGAACGATGAAAGGCTCTTGATTCAAGCAGCCCAGAATGATCCTAGCCGGTTCGCTGAGCTGTATGAGAGTAACTTCAACCGCGTTTACGCGTTCGTGGCGCGGCGCGTGAAAGATCGCGAAGAAGCGCAGGACGTTACGGCGGAAGTCTTCCACCTGGCGCTCAGAAACCTTGGCCGATTCCAGTGGCGAGGAGTGCCCTTTGCCGCATGGCTCCTGCGAATCGCCGCGAACGCGTTGGCAGACCGCTGGCAGCGCGCGGCAAAGGGAATTGAAGTTTCCGCCGAAGACGGGCAAATCGAGAATGAAGCCGGCATGGCTGATTCGGCGGAAGTAGAGCGCCGGGCCATACTCTTTCAGTTGGTGGACCGCTTGCCGTCCGACCAGAGGCTTGTGGTGGTGAGAAGATTTGTTGACCAGAAAAGTATTCGCGAGATCGCCGGCGAACTTGGACGATCCGAAGGCGCGGTGAAGCAATTGCAATTTCGCGCATTGGAAACTTTGCGGGAACAGGTGAGGAAATCATGAGTAATATTTCTGTTTACGACGAACTGGATCAGGCGATTGACCAGATGTTGTCTGCGCCTGACGCGGCCCTTCCTGTACGCAACGCAAATGTTGACGAACTGATGCAACTGGCAGCGGAATTGCGCGATCTGCCGAATGCCAACTTCAAGACGCGCTTGCAACTTGAGCTTGAGTGGGAAGCTGCTGGTCGAAGTGTTTCCAACGCGACGGACGAGAACCAGCAGAGAGTTCGTACCGGTGTTTTGCCCAGCTTCTTTGGCAAGACATGGGTGGGATATCCGGTGCGACGCCTGAATTTTGCTTTGTCGGTGGCTCTGCATTGCGTCATTGCTTTCCTTGTCGGCGCTGGATTTTTGATGGTCAAGAACTATGTTCCGCAAGTCGATACCTACCCGGTTGTTACTGTAAGACTTGAGCCCTATCTTGTTCCGGTGGGTTCGCATCCCAGCGGTGGTGGAGGAAGCGGCGGAGCAGCGGAGCGGATTCGGGCCAGCAGAGGCACGGCTCCGCCGGCCGCGAGAGAACAGCTGACGCCGCCGATAATCCTGCGCAACAATTCGCAACCGCGGTTGGTGGCGGCAGCAACGGTGATCGCGCCACCGGATATTGCGCTGCCCAGGACGCGCGAGATTGGCGATCCGTTGTCTGCTCTGACCGCGCCTTCGAACGGACTTGGCCTGGGTGGGGGTATCGGCGGCAAAGCAGGAGGCGGCGTTGGCGGAGATGGCGGAGGCTTCGGCCGCGGACCAGGATCGGGAGGCGGCTGCTGCGGTAACGTTTACGCGCTCGGAAGTGGCGTCAGCATTCCGCGGGCGATTTACGCTCCCGAACCAGAGTTCTCTGAAGAAGCCCGCAGAATAAAGCACCAGGGCGAAGTGACTTTGCTTGCGACCATCGGCGCTGACGGACGCACGCGCGATCTGGTGGTCGTCCGTTCGCTGGGAATGGGACTGGACGAGAAAGCCATTGAGGCAGTGCGGACCTGGCGCTTTGATCCGGCAAAGAAAGATGGAAGGCCGGTTGCAGTCCAGATGAATATTATCGTTAGCTTTCATCTTTTTTGAAGTTCGCTCCGAGAACGGTTGGACGACCGCAAAAATCGCGGCTGTCCGCTGTGCGTGCGAAAGGCCGTGGAGTTCACCAAAGCAGCGCTGACCAAGCGATCTAACCCAACCTTGTTTTCATCAGCGTTGATCAAAGTGAACCCTGCGGCCTGAATTAAATACCTTTGAGTCCATGGAGATTCTTCCCCTCCGATCGCGTGCCTTCCCCTGCTAAAAAGCTAAAAACTATACTTGCTGGCCTTCGATTCCGCGCTTATACTGAGCAGGCTTTTAGATCGATTGCACGAGGTACGATAATGAACGACCGCAAGTTTCAAGGTGTAACTACCCTGCCCATATCAGAAGAAGGTCACACTTTCCCAGTCGGTGAAGGGGACACAACAGAAGCTCTTGGAGAAGAAGGCCCCACTTCACCAGACTCTGAAGGCCCTTCAGTATTTTCGGCCGGCCACCATACCAGGCGCGGGGGCCCTTTCGGAGCCTTCTAGCTTCTTTGCATCTCCAGGCCCTGATTCAAAATGGCACTCTTACTGGCCGGCGGTCGCGAGGACCCAAATCTTACCGTTCTGGCGGAAGCCGCCAAGAGTACGAACGTTGAGGTACTGGACCTGCGACTGTCTGCCTCGGAGAGTCCTGCATTTTGCTGGAATCCCGGGGAAGGCCCGCCACGATTCTGGGACAAACAAATCAGCGCCACAGGTGCGTTCATCCGCCATGACGTGTTCAGCGGGATGATCGATCCCCGCCCGGAAGTTTCAGCACGCGCCTCTGGCTGGTACCAGACGCTCATGGGATGGCTTTTGTCTGAGCCGCAGGTCCGTATATTCAACCGCCACATATCCCAGGTTGCCATGAACAAGCCGGCAACACTGGTATTTGCCCGCCAGATCGGTCTGCGCATCCCCGCAACGCAGATTACGAATGAAGCCGGAAGGCTGAACAATCACAGTCCAGAAAGCCTCGTCGCCAAACCGGTGCTGGGCGGCGACTA
>DATCAX010000813.1:0-2457 GCA_036512375.1 Candidatus Angelobacter sp.
GTTGCAGAGGAACCGCAATTGCTAGGCAGCGCGGGAACACTGGCGGAGAACCATGATTTTGTTGCCGGGGAAAATACCTTTTACGTTCTTTACGCTGACGTCCTGACAAATGTCGATTTGCAGGAAATGCGAAAGTTTCACCAGCAGCATCGACTACCGGTCACGCTGGGTATCTGCCAGGTGCCTGATCCAACACGCTGCGGCATCGTCACCGTGGACAAAAACGCAATTATAAGGGACTTTGTGGAGAAACCAAAGCAGCCTGTCACCAACTGGGCCTTTTCAGGAGTGATGATTGCCGGACCGGAACTGCTTCATTGTTTCCCTAACCAACAGCGGCCCGCAGATATTGGCTTTGATCTGCTTCCCAAAATGGTTGGGAGAATGGCCGCATACAGAATTACCAAATATTTGCTGGATATCGGCACAATGCCAAATTACCAGGCTGCGCAACAGTCATGGCCGGGACTCTTGTGCGGTCGGCAATCTGCGCATCACCAATAAGGGTCGAGAATGCTATCCGGCGTCATCTTCGATTTTGATGGAGTCATCGTTGACAGCCATCCCGTGCACGTGCAGGCGTGGAAAAGCTTTTTGCTTTCTCACGGCAAAGGCGTCGGTGATGCGGAAATATCCTTTCTCCAGGAAGGCGCCAAACGCGAAGAGATTCTCCATCATTTTTTTGGCGACCTGACCCCAGAGCAAGTCAGGCTTTACGGCGATGAGAAAGACAAATTGTTTCAGGCGCGCGCGAGCGAAGTGAAATTGATCCGCGGCTTCCTCAAATTTCTGGATCAGATTGATGCCGGCGGTCTGCCAAGCGCTGTAGCAACTTCTGGCAGCCGTCGACGTGTGGAGCAAGCTCTGGAAGCGTTCAATCTGCGCGATCGATTTCGCGCCGTCGTGACTGGAGACGATGTCGCCCTAGGTAAGCCTGATCCTGCGCTTTTTCTTCTGGCGGCTCAAGCCTTACACGTTGACCCCGATCGCATTCTGGTGTGTGAGGATGCCATTGCTGGTGTGATGGCCGCCAAAACTGCGGGAATGAAGTGCTTGGCTATCGCCGCCCAAGGCAGAGAATCTCTGTTGAATGAAGCCGGGGCCGATCTGGTAGTGGAAGACTTTGAGCAGACAAGTCTTGACGAGGCCAGGCGGCTTTTTACTCAAGCACCATCACAAATAAATATCTAATGTGGCTGAATAGCCCGATTTGGTGGAACCAGCAGCGTCAGAAAAGGTTTGCAAACAGACGAGCCCCCGGGAAGGAGCATGGAGCTCGTCTGTTGCCTGAAGAAACGGCCAGCCAATGGCAACTCTGCCTGGCGGGCCACTCTCTTCAGTTTCGCGGGACGCGAACGTCGTTAAACTGCCTGGGCCAGTACCCGGGCGCCGGCCCGGATTACCTGGCGCGAAAACCGCTCCATCTCTTCCAATTGAGGACTAAATTGCAGTAGCAACAAGCCAGCGCCGGCATCTTCAAATTCGGCAATGCGCTCGGACACCTGCTCCGGCGTTCCAACCAGACCAGAACGAAGGCCACGATTCGATACCGAATAATCTTCCAAGGACACGCGTTGCTCCAGTTGCGTATTTGCCAGCCACTGCTGGTAATTCTGGTATCCAGCAGCGTTTTGCTGGACGTCAGTAATGCGGCGCAGCTCCTCCTGCGCTTCGCGCTCGGTATCGCGGACGATAGCATAAGCCGCCACGCCGAACTGCATTGGCGGCAGACCCAATCGTTCGCGACGCACCGAGAGATCACGCACTTTCTCGCGGATCTTCTCCGGCGGATCGCCGTGCATGACGTAAGCGTCACATTTCTGCGCAATCAGATTCTTTGCCGCCTCTGATTCTCCGCCGGCGTAAATCACCGGGCGCGGACGGGACACTGGCTTTGGCTGCAAGACCAGGTCTTCAACTTTGTAATATTTGCCTTCGTAATTCACGTGATCGTATTTCCATGCCTTGTCCACCACGTCCAGCCACTCTGAGGTCCGGGCATAGCGATCGTCATGCTTATCAAATTGCACGCCATACTTCCGCGCTTCGTCCGCCCACCATGATGAGACGACGTTGAGTGACAAGCGTCCGTTGCTGATGTGGTCGATATTTGCCGCCTGCTTGGCCAGCAGCGCAGGGTTATGGAACGTAGGCCGTACGGCAACCATCAATTCAAGGCGATGAGTAACCGCAGCTAACGCAGCCGCGGTAGACCATGCGTCAAGCGACGGCGCTTCAGGCCCTTTGATGTCATTCAGGTTGAGCTCGGCAATGAGCGTTAGATCGAAACCAATCTCCTCACTGCGGCGGGCCAGCCGGCTGACGTACTGCCAGCTGGTTTCCATCTGTTCATCTTCCACATTGCGCAGCCAACCACCAAAAACAGGAAGCCAATACCCGTATCGCATTACGCAGCCTCCTTTTCCAGGAAATCGACCAGCCGGACAAACGGATCGA
>DATCAX010000814.1:0-5493 GCA_036512375.1 Candidatus Angelobacter sp.
AAATGCGTGAATGGAAGCAGTCATCCTGCCCTTGTCTTTGATCTGATGAAACGCCGCGGGCCAGATAAGCCAGCCCAGTGCCGCCGTCATTATGCCGAGCCCGGCCATTTCCGCCAATTGGACAGAACCGGCAAGCTGCTCAAACTTTTCCTCAAAGCAGATGCGAAAGCTGAATCCCAGCAGCACCTGGCCGCCCAGCAACAGCATTCGCGCTTCACTGAACGCGTTATCTATCGCGTCACCTAGCTTGGGCATGGTTTGTCTGCGAAGTTATTGCCGGAGTGGATACTACAGCACGCAATCTCTTTCACTACAGGGTTGATCCCCGTGCGTGTCGCTGGGCGAACACAAAGGGAATAACACTGGGGCTTTGGTCTTTCATGCTGTTCCATTTCGGGGCCTTGTAGCATAACGGTTTGATGCAGAATGTTTTCCGGCTAAACCCCTAGTCCCAGGTCGCGCAAATTCGGCAAAACCCTGCTTTTTCCCGTTGAAAAAGCCCCGCCAAATGCGGATAATAGGCAACAAACATGGCCAAAAAATCAGATAAGAACTCCGAGGTTTCCAAAGACCTTTGGATTGCCCCGCGGTACAGCCTGAAGGGGCCGGCTGGTGAACGCGCCTGGGAGAACCGTCCCGGTGGCGCGCCTAATAGCAGCCGTTTTCTTGAGCTTGCTGATATTGCGCTGGGCGTTAAAAAACCGACAGCCAAGAAAAAACGCACTCCAGCTGCGAGCGCCCATCAGACCTCGAAGACCGAGCCTTACTCCGGAATGGATTACAACGCGAAAGATAATTTTAAAAGATAATAAGAGAGCGCGTCGCCACATGTGGCAAGCAAAATCCCAGCGCTAAGAGCGTCAGCCCTTTGGGTGATTGGCTGACTGCAAGGTCTGCGATACAGTTTTCCCGTACTCGCGCAGTTTGTCGAGCGACGCCGAAAGGCTGTCAGCTTTTTCCGACAGTCCTCGCGCGCGCGCCACGGCGATTACCTGCTCGGTTTCCATGCTCAGCCGTTCCAGAGTGCTCACCAGATATCCCAGTGCGTCCGCGTGTGGCTTCCATAAGTAGGCCGAACTCGCCTTGTGGTTGTATTCATCCACTTCAATTACCATACGCGCCAGATAGGCCACAATCGTCATCATGAGATTGGCATAATCGGAGCGAAAGCTCTTTTCCGTCTGGTAATCCGCCTTGAAGGACTCCACCTCCGCTGAAGAGAGCGTGATCTTTGAATTCTTCACCGGGAAGATGTGAGCCATTTTGGGATCAGAAACGCGAACGTGCTCTTTGATGATCTGGCGCGCACTCTGAATTTTGCCTTCCTGCACGGCGTTATGGACAGCTTGGGATGGCGCTACAGCCAGCACTTCTGCACCCAGCGCCCGGCCCGCGTTCGCCTGTAAACCTGTCGCATTGGGCGCCTGGGAGGAAATCGAAGGCATGGGCGATCCTCGGGTCACTGTGTTTGCCTGGGGAGGAATGGTCGGCCTGCCCGGTGGCGTTGATTCCGCAGCAGGCCGCATTGGCGGCCGCGGCGCCATCCTGACCGGTCGCTTGTTGTCCACGGCCTTCTTGTACTTTGATACCTTGCGGAATTCATCCTGCGCAAACTGGTAATCCTCCGCCAGAATCTGCGTGGTTTCCACTTCGCTCAGGTTCTTCACCGTAATATCGCCTTCAACTTTTGAGAGGATACTGCCGCCTTCTTTCTGTACCGTCTCGGCAAAGGTCTTGATCTGCATTGCGGCGTCATGGAATAGTTCGTCGAACTTGCGGCCAAAAACGTCGTTCCAAACGGCCAAGGTGGCCAGTGAATCAGGATGGTAGAAGGATTTGCCCAGCGACTGCTTCAGTTCGCGCACGCGCTGCACGATTCCTGAATCGATAATCTGGTCGAAGTGACGGAACTCCTCCAACTCCTGATATAGATACTCAAACTCCTGGAGCAGCGTAATGTGCTCGGGCGGCATGGCTTCAGAGGGCACGTCCACCAGCGCGCGATACAAGTCAGCTTCAAAGGCAAGAGCTGATTGCGAGATGAAGGCGTAGGAGCTATCAACTTCGGGCCGATGCCAGGCCAGCGGAGAGTCGCCACGGGACGGCCTGCGGAAAAGGTATGTGATGATGCAGTCAGTCTTGTCACGGTCGCCGGACCGCTGTGATGCCTTGGCGGTAAAGTAGCGCAGCACCGCGTGTGTGGTCTCAAACCCGGGAAGAGTTTTCAACGCGTCGCGAACCAGGGGCGGCGTCAGCGCCAGATCCAGCAGATCAAGCCACAGCTTGAAATCCGCAATGAGCGCGACGGCATTTTCTGGCGCGTCCGCCACATTTTTGATCTCAACCGGAATGGGCACACCGTGCCCCAGATTTTTCTCGAGCAGCCCAAGATAAAAGGCGTGAACGATTTTAAGGTCTTGCAGTTCCTTCAGGGAATCCTGACCCAACGTTGACTCCTGCCCTTTTCGATTTCGTAAACCATGCCTGGGGGTGAGCAGCGGAAATTCCCGTTAGTTTAAACCAGCTTAATCTTGAGAAACAATCGGGTACTCCCCTAAGGTAATGATCATGTTCACAACTTGATGATTCAAAAGGGCTTAATCTGCCCGGCAGGATCGATTATAGATTACTTTCCTCCCAGCAGCATTTTTGCGATGGTTTGCAGTTGCATATTGGACGTACCTTCGTAAATTTTCCCGATCTTGGCATCGCGATAGTATTTTTCCACCGGATAATCTTTTGTGAACCCATTCCCGCCGTAAATCTCCACGGCTAGTGAGGCCACGCGCTCCGCTACCTGCGAGGCAAACAGCTTGGTCATAGCGGCTTCCTTCACAAAATTCATTCCCGCATCTTTCATGCGTGCCGCGTTATAAACCAGCATTTTCACGGCCTCAATTTCGGTGGCCATCTGCGCCAGTTGGAACTGGATTCCCTGGAAGTCGGAAATGCTTTTCCCGAACTGCTTTCGCTCCTGAGAATACTTGAGCGCGCTCTCCCACGCTCCGCGGGCCAGGCCCAGCATCTGCGCGCCAATCCCAATCCGCCCTTCATTCAGCGTCTCAATGGCAATCTTGTAGCCCTTGCCGATTTCGCCCAGGACGTTTTCCTTGGGCACGCGACAATCTTCCAGAATTAATTCACACGTGCTGGAAGCGCGAATTCCCAGCTTGTCTTCTTTCTTGCCGACAGTGAATCCGGAAAAGTCCTTCTCCACAATGAACGCGGTAATGCCTTTGTATCCGGCGGCCGGATCGATCGTAGCAAACAGAATGAACACTCCTGCTTCCTTGCTGTTGGTGATCCATAGCTTACGTCCGTTGAGTACATACTCGTTGCCTTTCAGGACCGCACGCGTTTGCATGGCGAAAGCATCCGAGCCTGACGAGGCCTCGCTCAGGGCGTATGCTCCCACGGTGTCGCTCGTCATCTTCGGCAGATAGCGTCGCTTCTGTTCTTCGTTGGTCCAGCGCACCAGCGCGTTATTGACCAGCGTGTTCTGAACGTCAACAATCACGCCGGCGGAAGCATCCACCCGCGAGATTTCTTCTACCGCCAGAATTGCCTCAAAAAAGCTTCCGCCTGCGCCGCCGTATTGTTCCGGGACTTCGATTCCCATGAGTCCAAGATGGAAAAACTGGTCAATCAACTCGCGCTCAAATACGCCTTTCTCGTCCATCTCGCGGACTTTCGGACGGAGTGCCTGGTCGGCGAACTGGCGTACGTTGTCGCGAAACAAAATTTCATCATCGGTAAGAGCCACCAGTGGCTGGGGCGGAGGGGCAATCTGGGTGGAAATCTGGGACATCGGAAGATCCTTTTGAAAGACTCAGGGAAACCTGAAATTGTATCACCGTAACGGAGATGCCTGAATGCTGATGGCTGAGTGTCGCTTTCTCCGCACTTGACGCACTCCACTCCCACCAATTTTAATGCCAGCATGCGCGTAGCCTTCTTAGGTCTTGGAATTATGGGACGGCCCATGGCCATCAGCCTGGTCAAAGCCGGACACGAAGTAACGGTCTGGAACCGTACGCCCCGTGAGGTGGAAGGGGCCACAACCGCAGCCACGCCCGCCGAGGCTGCAAAAGACAAAGAGGCGGTGTGGGTCTGCGTCTCTGATACCAAGGCGGTTCAGTCCGTTCTGTTTGGCCCTGGTGGTGCCATTGAAGGCCTGACCAGCGGCACAGTGGTGGTTGACTCCAGCACCATCTCGCCTTCCGCTAGCCTGCTGTTCATGGAAGGCTTGCAGGAAAAAGGCTGTGAATTCCTTGACGCACCGGTCACCGGGTCCAAGATCGCCGCGGAAAGCGGTCAGCTGATCTTTATGGTCGGCGGAGCGCCCCACAATATTGAGCGAGTTGAACCGCTGCTGCGCGCTATGGGGAAGAAAGTTATTCATATG
This sequence comes from Candidatus Angelobacter sp., assembly GCA_036512375.1. Lineage (GTDB taxonomy): Bacteria > Acidobacteriota > Terriglobia > Terriglobales > Acidobacteriaceae > Angelobacter. The sequence continues at coordinate 4,406 of DATCAX010000814.1, forward strand.
GGCGATAACGGTAAAGGCCTCTCCGCCAAGCTGGCGCAGAACATGAACATCGTCTTTATCTATGAAGGACTGTGCGAGAGTCTTACCCTGGCCAAGAAGCTGGGCGTGCCGGCGGAGAAGATGTTTGAGCTGATTGAAGCGTCGATGATCCGCTCCGGCGTGGCCGAATACAAAAAGCCTTTTATTCTCAACCAGGACTACACGCCCAATTTCCCGCTCAAGCTGATGCACAAAGACATGCACTTAATGATGGACGCTGCCAAGGAAAATGGCGTCGATCTCCCGGGCCTGATCAAGATCGATGAAATTTACGAAGAAGCCAGCAAGGATGGCCACGATGATCTCGATTATGCTGCGACCATAATGCTGATCGAAGAGCGGGCCGGATTGAGGTTAAAAGGGAAGACCTCGTAGCCATCTCTTATGTCGTGGGTGCGGCGCTTGCTTGTAGAGGTTCCATCTTCAACATCTTTCGCGCCAACTTGCCAAGCACTGGATAGTCCGCCCACTCTCCGCGTCCTGCTTTGATGGCGTAAATGATTGCAATCACCAATGTACCTACCCACATGGCCATAAAGCCGAGCCACATCAGGGCATTACCAGAAACATCATAGGCGGAAACACTGGTGGCTTGCCGGTGGTCTGGTGAAAAACTGTGGTAAAAATCGTGACAAACCACAGCATCATCAGCACAATCACGATGGTGGTATGAATAATCTGCAAAAGCAGTGCTTGCAACGCGTGAAATGAAACAAAGCGCGACTGGCGGCGGATCAGGAAGATGATCAGCGGCGCGATCCATGAGCCAACAAGTTGCAGGGCGTGGGCCAAGGTGGCCATCGTGCGTTCATCCGGCGTGGTGTCAAGCTCGTTTACCTGCATCGGTTGGTTCACAATGCTATCCTCGACTCTCAGCCGCCAGCCTCTTAGGAACCTCGGTTTTGCCGCTTAATACGTAGTCGGCTTCCGCTACGGCTCGCGTTCTGCGCTTGTAGGCAACGACCGATCCAGGCCAGATCACCGGGCTTTCTCCGGTTCTCGCATCTTGATACCAACTGCGGCAGCCGCCGGACTCCCACACCGTCCCT
>DATCAX010000815.1:0-3905 GCA_036512375.1 Candidatus Angelobacter sp.
CCACTCACATCCTCTCCGACGCCGAGGCTCTGTGCGACCGTGTGGCGGTGATCCATAAAGGCGAACTGCGCGGTGTGGGTGTAGTGAACGATTTCCGATCGAGCGTAGCGGAAAAAACAGAAATAATCTGGCTTGGAGCCGCAATTCTTTCGGCGGTGAGCACTCTGGTGGTTGCGCCTCACATCACCGGCGATGCCGTTCGTGGAACGGTGCTAAGCGCCGATCTTGATCGCGTCCTGGAAAAACTCAGGGAGCAGCGTGCCCGGCTTATTTCCGTCACCCCGATTCACCGGACGCTGGAGGAATACTTCCTGGCAAAAACCAGAGAGGAAGAAAAGGAATCGGTTCCCAAATGACCTCCCGCCTCTCCGCCATCACATGGAATACGTTCCGCGAAGCGGTAAGGGATCGCGTTCTCTATAACCTTATTCTCTTCGTTTTGCTGCTGGTGGCCTCAGCTCCTTTGTTCAGCCAGATTTCCATCGGTCTGGAAAAACTGATGCTGGTGAATGTGGGGCTCAGTTCTATTTCGCTCTTCGGCGTGATCATTGCCATTTTCGTGGGTACAGGACTTGTCTCAAAAGAAATCGATAAGAAAACCCTCTACACCATCCTTTCGCGCCCGGTTCGCCGCTGGGAATTCATTGTCGGCAAGTATCTGGGCCTCCTTCTTACCCTGGTGGTGAACGCGGCTCTGATGACGGTGGGCTTTTATGCGGCGCTCCTGACTTTCATCCATGGACTGAAGTCAACTGACGCCATGATGCTGGTCGCCGTTTATTTCATCATCCTGCAATTCATGATGATGGTCGCGATCACTCTGCTGTTCTCAACTTTCTCCACGCCCATCTTTTCCGCGATTTTTGCTTTTGCACTGTTCGTGATCGGGACTTTCGGGAATGACCTGAAAAACTTCGCCCACATGTCTCAGGGACTGACCAAGTGGCTGGTCACCGCGGCAGCTTATATTCTGCCGAACCTCGCCTCGCTTAACGTAATCTCTCAGGCTGCTCACGAGCAGAGCGTTGGCGGACAATTGATCTTGTTCAACACAGTTTATGCCTTGACTTACTCCGTGGCGGTAACTGTCGCGGCAGTGTTGATTTTTGAGCGGCGTAATCTCAAATGACCGGCCAGCGCAAAGTCACCGTGATCGGCGCCATGCTTCTGGTGGCCCTGTTTGCCGGGTCCATTGTGAGCCGCCGGCAAGTGGAAACAATCCGCGGCAATCAGGCCACACTGGATGAAGTTCTCTATCTCCCGTCCGGGAAGACCGTAAAGAAGCTGAGTCTGGGTTATTCCAGCCTGCTGGCAGACATTTACTGGACCCGCGCGGTGCAATATTTCGGTGGTCGGCACATGGAAGAACCCGCGCGCTATGAGCTGCTTGCGCCCCTACTGGAGATCACCACGGACCTCGATCCACAACTGATCGTTGCGTATGAAAACGGTTCAATCTTTCTCTGCCAGAAGCCACCGGACGGCGCCGGCGAGCCGGATAAGGCCGTGGCGCTGGTGGAAAAAGGCATACGCGCCAACCCATCGTACTGGCGGCTCTATTTCACTCTTGGATTCATCCATTACGTTGATCGCCATGATTACAAGGCGGCTCAGGAGGCCTTTCAGAAGGGATCTGAGGTCCCTGGCGCACTCTCCTGGATGAAAGTAATGGCGGCGAGAATGGCGGAACACGCCGATGATCCCACTACCGCCGCCTATCTCTGGAAAACCATTTATGAGACAACCAAAGAGAAAGAAATCAGAGATACGGCCGAAAAACACCTGATCTCACTGCAAGTGGAGTTGGAACTCGACGAACTGGAGCGACGCACCAAGACGTACTACGAGAGACATGGCGTTTATCCGGAAGAGTGGTCTGACCTGGTGCGCGAGGGTTTGTTGCGCGGCGTGCCGGCGGACCCGAATGGCGTTCCCTATAAGTTAAGACTTGATGGCACCGTTCAAGTGGCAGATGCCAAGAAGTACATTTACCTTGAGCGCCATGGGAAGCCGCTCAACAAGTAGCGCAAAACTGATATCCTGAACAGAAGAGATAAACGTTGCGATGAAATGGCGTTATTCAACGATTGCGATGGTAGCATTTTTTCTTTGCGGCGCTATTGTCCAGTGCCAGGCACCAAGTGTTAGCGCAACGGCTCATTCCGTTGACGAACATTACAATCACCTGAAAACTTTTAAGGCTGCGTTCACTGAGATTTATCAGGGCGATGGCATTTCGCGCACGGAAAGCGGCATTCTATGGCTCAAAAAGCCAAGCCGCATGCGCTGGGAATATCATGTGCCCCGGGAGAAACTGTTCCTTATTGACTCCCAGACGGCCTATTTCTACGTGACCGGAGACCGTCAGGCCAAAAAGACTCCGGTCAAGAACCTTGACGATATCCGTTCGCCGCTGCGCTATCTTTTAGGAAAGACAAAGCTGGAAAAAGAGCTGGAAGGCCTTTCTTTGGCGCCCGACCTGATTCCCCTCCAGCCGGGCGACATCGTAATGCGCGGTGTTCCCAAGATCATGAAGGACCGGGTATCGGAGGTGGTGCTTGAGGTGTCCGCCACCCACCAGATCCACCGCATCATGATTCACGGGGTGGACAGCACCATCACGGATTTCCGATTCTCCCAAATTGAAGAGAATGTGCCTGTCCAGGACAGCCTGTTTCGGTTTAACCCGCCCCCAGGAGTTGACACAATTGAAGACAGTCAGGTAATCCAATAAATCACTACCTGATTACCTTAGACAGCTGAAGAATTAGTAAAATTAATCACCAAAATGCGCAATAATGGGGGTTCCCCCCATTCTAATAAATAGAGTTAGCAATCCGTAGAATGTTAGACTTACATAAGGGAGCGGGAGCTTCCCCCGTATTCACTTTCCATGGCTGAATTTCTGGTTAAAATGGCGGATGAGCGCGGCCACGTGCTCCAGCAGGTTGAAAGTGGCGTCTCCGAACAGGAGATCAGGGACCGCTTTGTCCAGCAGGGCTTCATGGTCTACTCGGTCAAGAGCCGGAGGGGTCTGCTTCCCATGGGCGGAGGCGCACGCAAGAAGATCCTAAAAGCCGATCAATTTGTCATTTTCAATCAACAATTTCTGACACTGATCAAAGCCGGGCTACCCATCCTTAAGTCTCTGAATATCCTCAGCAAGAGACAGAAGAACCCGCGTTTTAAGGCCATCCTTGATAATGTGCAGGAGCGGGTCAAGAGTGGCGAACTACTGTCCCAGGCTTTTGAAGCCCAGGGAGCGACCTCAAAGATTTACACCACCACATTGCTGGCGGGCGAGCGCAGCGGCAATCTTGAAGAAGTTCTGGGCCGGTATATCGCTTTCCAGCGGATTACAGTTTCGTTCCGCAAAAAGCTGATCGCTTCCCTGTGGTATCCAGCGCTGCTGATTTGCGCCCTGACAGTGATGCTGACATTTCTGATGACCTACGTGGTGCCTCAATTTGCCGACCTCTACAGCTCACTCAATGCACAGTTGCCGACGATGACGGTTATCATGCTGTCGATTGGCCGCAGCATCCAGAATTATTGGTACATCATTCTGGCCGGACTACTGGCATTGGTCATTATCATTGCCCTCTTCGTGCGGTCTGAGCGCGGTTCCAAGTGGCTGGATGCCCTCCGCTACAAGCTACCCCTTTTCGGCCAAATCTGGATGAAATACCAGATCGCCATGTTCTCCAGGACGCTTTCCACGCTTCTTACCGGTGGCCTGCCGCTGGTGCCATCGCTTGAGACGGCCAGCCATTCCATCAACAGCTTCAAGATCGCCAGCACTGTGGGATACGCTTCCAATCGTGTCCGAGAGGGCCGGGCGCTTTCCTACAGCCTGGAAGAGACGAAGTTTTTTCCTGACCTGGCCGTCGAGATGATCGAGGTCG
>DATCAX010000816.1:0-5278 GCA_036512375.1 Candidatus Angelobacter sp.
GGCTGCTGCCATTCTGAAACAGCTTTGCGAATTGACTCATATATAAAACCTCTTATAAATAATATATACTACAAGTATATACTAAGATAGAGAAAAATGCCTTGGCCGCTTATGCTCGGGACATAAAAGCTACTCCCCTGACCGCGCCAACTCCACCGCTCTGATCAACGCGCGCGTCTTGTTGAGGCATTCCTGATATTCGCTTTCCGGCACTGAATCGGCCACGATGCCGGCTCCGGCCTGGAGCGTCTCGCCTGGTAACCGTAAATGGGATGACTTGGAGTGCCGACGAATTGCATGTTTTAGCTGTCGGATCATTTGTTGGTTCTGTGAAGGACGTGGACCTGGATCTTGCCATATTCGATGACGGCGAAGCGGTTGGACCAAACGAGCTTAGCGCAGTCAGGGCCGAAAACTTCGTAGTCCTTCATGTCCTTTGTGGTTGAGGATCTCAGAATAGCCGTTCCTGCCGCTTCAGGTTTCCGAACGATCCAATATTCGCCAGCGTGAAGGCAAAACGGTATTGATTTTCATTGCGTACGGACCCAAGAGAAAAGCGCCGGTATTCGAAGCTCACGCCGCAGCAGTCCCAGTTATAGGAACTCTGCGCGGCGGAGTATTGCAGAAGGTTGAATTCGCGATCGAAGCCGATGTTCGCCGCAGCACTCCAGCCTCTCTTGGTGGGACTGCCATAGCCAAGTTGTGCGCGAATCTGATCAAAGAGCGGAGGCACGCAAGCCGGCTGGTTGAAGACGTGTGGGATGCACGTTGGCAGTACCGCTCCGGTGGTAGGGTCGTTTACCACTTCACCCGGAACCTGCAAATAGGCGTGGCTGGCGCCAATGACAAAATCTCCCAGATGGAAGCCCGCGTAGAGCGTACTCGAATTGATCCTGCCTTTTTTGCTGTCATAATCGAGCTGCCATTCCAGGTCACTGTTGCTGCTGGTGCGTACGCGCAGGCGTGACACTACAGGAGAAAAGCGCCGCGGGTCAGTGAGAAAAGCAATGCCGGTAAAGGCTGCGGTGGTCGTCAGCACATTGCGCGTGCCGGACACGACGGCTCCTCCGAAAGTCGGGTCGGCAAAATACTTCATCTTCACTTCCCAGCTTATAAATTCGTCTGCGCCTGCCGGCGCGCAAGGCGAGGCGGTCGAAACCACTTTTCCGCTGGCGCCCACATTGCCGACGGTTGTTTCCTGGTTGCACTCCGGGCGCTCACGCCTGGCAAAAAGCCTTTGTAACAGACCGAACTCCACTTCATTCGTGTTGCTGAGAATGTCCCTGAAATCAAAGCGAATAATAGAACTAAACTTCTCCACGCCATTGGTGTAGCGATAGACGAGCCGCGGCTCAATGGTGTGCTTGAGCTTCCGTCCGGCCACAGTGCCGTCAAAAACCTTGCTCAGCACCGGCGGGCGCAGCTCAATGCTGCTGGCGAGGGTCCGGCGGTTGAACAGGTCATTGTGAGTAATGGAACCCGACTGCACCGTCAACTCCTGTTGAGTGTAAATCGTATTGCGGAGTTGGACTTCAGGGCGGAAAGTCCAGCCTTTGTAAAAAATAGGAAGACTCACATCCGGATCCACATCAAGCCGGCCAACCAAGCCGGGAGTAACAAAGGCGGACCGGCCGGGCTGGCTGCGCCGCAAGCCACCGCCGTTAACATCGTATGACCAGTAAATGGGCGTGCCAAAGAATTTTCGGTCCACGCTGGATAATTCGACCCCCGGCGCGTGGAGGATCGTAATGGCGTTGTTATTGTTACTGCTCTGGAAGTTCTGGTATCGCGCCACAAAACCGTTAAACGAAAACCCCTGAAGATTCTTGGTCAGGAAAGCCGCGGATTTGACCTCAGAATCCACCGCCTGAGAAAAATTCTCAGTAAAAGCCAGGCGGAAGATGAATGAACTCAGGTAATCGATGGACGCGACACCGCGGACGTCATGGGCGAATGTGGTTGCCGCATTGAGTTTTACGTCTTCTCCGCCCTGCTTCGCGGTTTGTGAAACAGTTTGCCCGGCCGCGTTCACGGATGTTGTGGTGATGCCACGATCCAGCACGCCGAAATAATTCAAGTTGAGGAATGACTCCTCATTTGGGCGATAGCGGTAATTTTCCTGGAGAGCCCATCCTCTTTTGGAGAGATATTCGCCACCCAGCGTGGCGTCCATGCTCCGGTTAATGGCCCAGTAAAAAGAATCGCCAATCACCGTTCCCTTTGTGCTCGACGTGCCAAAAACCGGAATCAGGAAACCGCTCTCGCGTCCCAATCGTTCCACCGGGGGCGCCGCATATGGCAAATAAAAAACCGGAACGCCTTTGAGATGGAAAGTAGTGTTGTAAACGTGCGCTGAACTCCCCACTTTCAGGATGATTCTTGCCGCGGTGAAAGTCCACTTGGGATGAGGCAGTTCACACGAGGTCACAGAACCGTGATGAAGGACATACTCATCCGGCCCAGTCTGCTCCACCATTTTGCCTGAAAATGAAAGCGGGCTGCTCGAGGTAAGCGTAACGCTTCTTCCTTTGAATCGCGCACCCGTAGAGCCTCGCACGTTGTAAAACTTTCCTGTCTGCGAATGCAGGTTGTAAGTGCCTTCGCTGCCGCTGATGTGTATGTCCCGCCGGCCACCATCTAACGAAACATGGCCCTTGGCTGTGACATCGCCAGAGGCGGAATCATAGGTCACCTGATCTCCGTGGAAGTCGTAGTCGGCAAACTGAATCTGCACATCGCCACGCAGGGTATAGACTTTTCCTTCCTGCTCGCACTCGCGCGCGTCGATGATGACAGGATGCTCTTCGCTGATCGGTACCCGCACCTTCCTGTTGACCTGCGCCGCCGGAACCTTTGCCTCAGGTTGAGTGGCCGCGCCCGCCTGAGAAGACTGGTGCACCGCCGGTGGGGATGTGATGACGGAATGGCAATTTCCCGTTGGAGCCCTGGGGGCCGCAGTGCTTTGGTCTGACGCTGCAGGCGTGGGGGCGGCTTGCTCCGTTTGCGCGGGAGAATTTCGCACACTCAGGTCCGCGGGCGCCTGGCTTGCCACTAGTGGAGCAGTGACAAACAAGTGACAAAGCAGTCCTGCTGTGATAACAAACTTATGTTGGGAGCGCATGCCGTAGAAAGCCAGTCTGGGAAAGTTAACACGGCAAGTTTTATAAAAGCAAAACTTGACCCAGTCCGGATGCCTCCCGCACCTGGCGAAATTCTCCGAACCGGCCCATGACTTGCCCTCTCTGCGGTAAGGCGTTTCCTTGCGTTCACGCTCGCAGGAACACCTCAGCCCTTGTGGATCACCAGGCGGACTATGACACCTTTGCTGCCGATGAGCAGGTGCTCGCGCCGCCAGCGGCACCCATGCGCGCTGTTGCGGGCGATCAGCGACCGACCGCCGATCCGGCGTGGAGACGAGAGATCGTCTCGCGGGTGCAGCAGCATCGCGCGCGCCGCCGCCGCCCGGTTGATCCCAACGCAATGGAACTTGATTTTTCTTCCGACGCTCCGCATTCCTTTGGGGCGGAGGCCGACGATCTCTCAATGACTCCTGCTCCAGATCGCTTTCATGAGATCGTGATCCCGCAGGGTATGGTCAAGCCGGTCATGGGCAGGCCTGAGCCCCCCAAGATCATCCGCTTTCCGCGCACCCAGCCCGCTTACATTCCAACCGTGGAAGAGGTCATGCTGGATGAGCTTGAGCAAGCCACGCCAGTGCCAGAGTCGCCCCGGATATGGGAGGAGTACGACGCCGAGCCAATTGAGATCGAACGAGAAGAGTTTGGGCGCCAGGAATTAGACCCAGAAGAATTTGCGCTACCGGTTCGACCGTCGCTGGAGGGCCAGCAGATGGAATTGCTACCCAGCTTTTCCGATATCCAACTGGAACCTGAAGAAGCGCGCACCGACCACGACTCTGAAATCATTCCGAGACCCGCGCCCATGCAGCAGCGCCTGGTTTCCGGCCTTGTGGATGCCGGGATCGTTTTCATCGCCACCGGAGCGTTTGCTCTAACGTTTGTGGAGGTGGCGGAGGAAGTCCCGCATTCAAATATGACGCTGGTATGCATGCTGGCTGCCGGCGGAATCCTCTGGCTGCTCTATCAATACATTTTTCTTGTCTACCGTCGTGCTACTCCCGGAATGAATTTCGTGCAACTTGAACTTTGTACTTTTGATGGCAACGCCACCACCATGTTTGAGCGCCAATGCCGCGCCGCGGCCAGCGCACTCTCAGGGTTCTCCATGGGGCTGGGTTATGCATGGGCAATGGTGGATGAAGACAGAATGGGCTGGCATGACAGGATCAGCCGAACGCATGTAAGGACAGTTTCGGAAACCCCGACCCTGAACTCGCCGAAACGGAGGGAACCCTATTATTACGACGACATGAAGGGCTAAAAGAGCGGCCACGAATTTCCTGAATCAACACGAATAGAGATTGAGAGCGTGGATTATTTATTTGACGGCTCTTCGTAACGATAGGATTCTCTCGCGGCGCTTCGGGATGAAGAAAAACTACGCCACCAACTGCCCGGTTGTAGCTTTCTCCACGGTCGGAGCGGTCACAGCGGGCGTATCGCCAGAAAGCAGCGGCCAGCCTTTGCGCAGTACAAATTCCAGCCATGCTCCGGCCGCTTGTGATGTAAGCACAGCCACGAGAACCAGCGTGGTATAAAACGCTGCGCTGATGATGCCTGCCTCAAAGGCTACGCTAGCCAGCACAATACCGGGACCGCCACGGGCGTTTGTTGCCACCGCGAGGTTGGTAATATCGAGTCCGCGGAAGCCAGCAAGCCGCGCTCCCATCGCGACTGCCATCAGTTTCAAAACGCAAGCGCCAGCCAGGAACGTCAACAGCATCGGGATGGAGAACGCTTTCCCGAAAATCAGGCTGTAACCCACCAGCGCAAAATAGACGGGGATGAACAAGGCGAAGGAGAAACCGGAGATCGTGGCCAGCGCGTCCCCAAGACGCTTGCGTGAGACGGCAAAGCCGGCGAGAAACGCCGCGAAGACCAGATTCACATCCAGCAAGCCGGCCACTGCTACGTAAGCAAAAGCAATCAGCAGAGTGAAGGTCACTGGCGAATTGATGGCCAGCAGGTTGAACCTTGATTTCGAAATGCGCTTCGTCGCGCGTGGAAACAGAACCAAACCAAGGATGAAGTAAGCCAGTGTGATCCCGATGTGCAAAGCAATCTTGCGGGCCGGCAGTCCGGACGAATCAGCGATGGCGGTGGCGACGGCGAGCACTGCCCAGAGAACTATGTCTTCG
>DATCAX010000817.1:0-2220 GCA_036512375.1 Candidatus Angelobacter sp.
ATCGGAAACATGCATTTGCTGTTTGCTGTCTGGATCGGTGATGGAGTCCGCCATGCCTTTATCACCTTTTGCTTTGATCGCGGCGGCGCCATCCTCGACTTCCTTTTTCACAAAGGCCACCACGTCCGCCTTGGTCTTGTAGGTGGTGCGAGGAGGATTTTCCATTTCCCTGGCTGGCGTTTTCCCCTGAACCGGGGCGGTGAAGTACTCCATCGAGCCCGCTACGTGAAGCAATTGCTCAGCGAAACTGCGCACCGCCGGTGTCGGCTTGAAATCGTACTTGTCTTCGGGAAAATCGTCGGCCATGGCGATCAATTTTCGGCCGATCTCATTCCACTGCGCTAAAACGATCTGCGAACTGCTGGGCATAGCTTTCGAACTGTCGCTTTTCTGTTGAGGTTGCGCGAAAGACGGCCATCCACACAATCCAGTCACTAGTAACGACAAAATCGTAGCCTTCCATATTCTTTTCATTCCAGCTCCTCCGTTTTTCTTTCAAAGGCCTAGCCGGGACGCCTAGCTTTGGCCCCACATCTTACTCCTGAAACAACCCCAGGTCTCATTTCAGGGCAGAAAAAAGCAGCGTGTTACAATTAGATTTAGTAGCTGAGGGATTATTTTCGTGAACTGGGCTTTCTTTCTGGTTCGTTTTGTCATCATTGTTGGCATTTTTTCGCTATTTTTCTTCTCACAGCGTTTCTGGCACCGCGCGATCTGGCGCTCCACGGCAAACTTTCGGAGTCAATGGCTGCGCGTAGCGGCGCGCCTGCTGTGGCTGGCCATGATATTTCTGGTTATCTGCGCGTTTATAGACGGCGTGCGCATGGACCACCATCACCTGATTCCGCGGGGCACCATGGTGTCGGTGCTGGTAGGCTTGTGGTTTTTCAGTGCGGTTTTTGGCTTCCTGGCGGTAAAACTTGTGCGCGGCCTGGATCTTTTGTGGTCAAGAATTCGCAACAGGATGCATCGTGAACCGGCCGTTGCGGCAGCACAGACTGGCGATAGTCTGGCCAGCGCCGCGAGTGTAGAACGTCTCCGCGATCCGGGCCGGCGTTATTTTTTCCGTGCTGCTACTGCTGCGGCCGGAGCCGCGCCCTTCCTTGGCGCGATGTATGGCTACGCGGCCGAGCGGCTTAAGTATCAGATTCGTCGCCAGGAAATTCCCATCCCTAATCTGAATTCCGCGCTTGATGGCCTGTCCATCGTGCAGATCAGCGATATTCATCTCAGTGGCTACATGCCTCGCGCGCAGGTACGGCGCGCGGTGGAGATGGCCAACGAACTTGGCGCTCACCTCGCGGTGGTGACCGGCGATTTCATTACCGGTGCGAGTGACCCGTTGCCGGATTGCATTGAGGAAATTCGGCAATTGCGGGCGCCGCTCGGTATTTGGGGTTGTAATGGCAACCATGAAATTTACGCTCGCGTCGAAGACCTGGCGCAGTCGTTATTTGCGCAGGCGGGAATGAAGCTGTTACGCAGCGAGAATGCACAACTCACTTTTAATGGCGCGCAATTCAATCTTATGGGTGTCGATTATCAGCGTGAACGTACCCTGGAGGGTCACAAGAAACAAACGCTTACTAATGTTGAGCAACTAGTTCGCCGGGACATGGTCAATATTTTGCTTTCACATAATCCCAATTCTTTCCCGCGGGCGGCGGAACTGGGAATTGAACTGTCGCTGGCAGGCCACACGCATGGCGGGCAGATTCAAGTAGAAATTCTCGACCACCGGCTCAGCCCCGCACGGTTCATTACGGATTACGTTGCGGGACTATATCAACGGCCGCTGTTGGCGCCATCGCTGGATATTCCTCGCTATTCCCGGGTGGATGGTTACGCGGAGGCTCCCAGGATTTCGCGGAATCCGGCTGCTGTAAATCCCACGGGGATGGCGTCACTGTACGTCAATCGGGGTCTCGGAACAGTGGGAGCTCCAGTGCGCATTGGCGTACCGCCGGAGATTACGCTGATCGTTCTGCGGCGCGCTTAAAAGCCGAGTTCGTTCTGTCTGAAATCTCAGTTGGCCGAGCGCCGGTTCATGGGCGCGCTTCAAAAATCAAATTAAACGGCGTTTGCGTGGCACGGCGGAAATGTGAAAAGCCGCCAGAGGTGACCACATCGCGCAAACGCTTTTCGCCAGCCTGCGCGCCTAGTGCCAATCCCACTTCTTGCGAAAGCGACGCTGGGGTACAAAGCAGCGTGGAGGCTCCG
>DATCAX010000818.1:0-2452 GCA_036512375.1 Candidatus Angelobacter sp.
GAACTCCCTCTCGTTATAATGCTCTGGCCTGATACCGTACGAGCGCAATTTCAAAACTTCCTTCGGAGTTGTCGCCCATGAGTGAGTTTCTCTATAAATCGGTGGAAACGCTTGTGAGCAGGATAAAAGGGCGAGCGTTCCGGCTGGATCGAAGTATACCCCTGTGGTTGTTGCTGGGATTGCTGATCCGGCGAGCCATGTGGCTTACTCGCGGTGTGCTCAAAACCCTGGTCCTGCAGCGGCGAATTGCAATTGTGTTCATGGCGAAAGGCGTCAACCTGAGGGGCGCGTCGCTGATTCGATTTGGCAAAGGCGTCACACTTGAGCGCGGCGTCATTCTTGATGGCCTCATGCGCCGGGGCATTGTCCTGGGCGACCACGCGAAAATCGGCGCTTATTCGGTATTGGCAGGAGCACCGATATCCAACCTGGGTGAGGGCATCAGCATGGGCGCTAATTCTGCAGTGGATGCTTATTCATTCATCGGCAGCTCCGGCTTTGTCTCGATCGGGGAAAACGTGATCATGGGCCAGCATGTTGGTTTTCACCCGGAAAACCACGAGTTTGATCGGATAGATATTCCGATCCGCGAGCAGGGCACCACGCGGCAGGGCATCACGATTGAAGATGACGTGTGGGTGGGCTCAAATGCAATTTTTCTCGATGGCGCGCATGTGGGCCGGGGCTCCGTGATCGGCGCGGGAAGCGTGGTGCGAGGCAGTATACCGCCTTATTCGATCGCGGTTGGCGTGCCCGCTAGGGTCATTCGTTCCAGGATGCCCCAGAAAGAGGAGCCGCGTTCGCACGCGAACGAAGTGGACTAGCCGGGCAGCAGCTCTTTGTCCTCTGGAAAATATCACCCAGAGCACTTCGGAGCCGAGAGTTGATGCAGCAGGTAGGAAATTGAGGCCGATTGGAATGAAGAACTTCTTTCGCGTGGCCTTCAGCCTGGCAGTCCTTGCCGGCCTGGTGTTGCTGGAGCGCAAGCGACCATTGCGCCGCGAGCGCGAATCCAAGCTCCGTCGCAATAGCCGGAACCTGATAGTTGCGTCGCTGGGTGCGCTGACGGCCCATTTTATAGAATCGCCTGTAGTCAGGCCACTGGCGCATATTGTGGAACGAAAGCGACTAGGTTTGCTTAAGCAGTTCACGCTTCCCCGTCCGCTTGAGATCTTCGCCGCTGTAGTCCTGATGGACTACACGCTCTATCTTTGGCATGTGCTCACGCACCGCATTCCATTCCTGTGGAGATTTCATGCCGTCCACCACGTCGATCTTGATTTGGACGCTTCAACAGCGCTGCGCTTCCACTTCGGCGAACTTGCAGTTTCCGTTCCGTATCGCGCTGCGCAAGTCTTGCTAATTGGTGTTGATGCTGAAACCCTCAGCTACTGGCAGATGTTTCTCTCGCTTTCAATTCTGTTTCATCACTCCAACATTCGTCTGCCGCGCAGGGCGGAATCGGCGTTGAGCTGGTTTCTGGTTACGCCACGGATGCACGGGATCCACCATTCGAATGAACCGGCGGAAGCCAATACCAACTGGTCCAGTGGCCTGGCGTGCTGGGACCGCATTCACCAGACATTCCGGCTTGATGTGCCGCAGGAACAGATATGCATCGGCGTTAAGGACATCGATACAGAAGAACGCGTGCGGTTGCCCGTGATTCTTGCGCAGCCGTTCCGCGACGTGCCTGAAGTCAGCGCATTTCTGCGCGATCATAACGCGAATTAGTCGCTCGCGTGGGCCACACCAGTCTTGAGCACCCGTGGAGACCCTTTCTCCAGTTCTTGTTTTGCGATGGATTCAATGTGGACTTCGTCGGGGCCATCCGCCAGCCGGAGAGTCCGTACGCTGGCCCAGGCGCCGGCCAGGAATGTGTCCTGAGAAACGCCTGCGCCTCCATACGCCTGAATTGCGCGGTCCAGAACGCGCAACGTGACGTTCGGCGCCACCACTTTGATCATCGCAATTTCCGCTCGCGCCGCTTTGTTGCCCACCGTATCCATCATGTAGGCAGCTTTCAACGTGAGCAGGCGAACCTGCTCGATCTCCAGACGCGATAGTGCAATATCTGCCCGTAGCGTTCCCTGTTCCGCCAGGGGCTTGCCAAAAGCTACACGCGATTTCACCCGCTGGCACATGGTTTCCAGCGCGCGCTCCGCCACGCCGATGCAGCGCATGCAGTGGTGAATGCGCCCGGGACCCAGCCGGCCCTGGGCAATTTCAAATCCACGCCCTTCACCCAGGAGCATATTCGACACGGGGATGCGCACGTTTTCATAGGTCACTTCACCATGTCCGTGAGGAGCATGGTCATAGCCAAAAACCGTCAGCATCCTTTCGATTTTCGCTCCCGGCGCATCCATGGGCACCAGCACCATGGACTGCTGCTGATGCTTTTTGGCGGTTGGATCTGTTTTGCCCATGAAAATTGCGATCTTGCATCGCG
>DATCAX010000819.1:0-4189 GCA_036512375.1 Candidatus Angelobacter sp.
CTTGCACTTCGTCATAGCTCCAGAGCTTGAAGTCGGTTTTGCCTGCTGCCGCCCGTTCGCCCGCGGGGATCGGGATATGCAGCGTCGCCGTCTGACCGGGCGCAAGATTGAGTTTGTTGCCCTTGTCATCGCGAAATTCGGCAAAGACGGCACCAAAACTTTGCAAGCTGACATCCTGCATATCGATTGTCTTCGCACGATAGTCGCCAGGCAGTCCACGGCGCGTGGGATCGAGCGTCGCTACCGAGGTAAGGATGCGACCCTCGGCGGGCCGGCCATCGGCAGTCACCAACGCGCCTTTGTTGATCGTCATTCTTACACCGCGTGGCACGCATTTTTTGGCGCGATTAATCTCGTTGGTGGCGAGCGTCATGCCGGCCTTCGTGTCGTGGGCGGGCGTTGCGAGGTCAAATTGATGAAGTTGCGGCTGTGCGAGCACCCGCGTCGTTTGATTGCGTCCATTGGGGCTGTTGCCGCAAGGGCCGCTGCTTTGGGTGTCCACGATGCTTATCGCACCGCTCGCGGGTAGCGCCGACACTTGCGTTCGGATCAAATCATAGGTTCCACCGAGGTTTGTATCGCCATATAGCCGCGATGCGAGCGCATAGCCCTGTCGATGGATATTGAGCACGTAGCGCGAATCTTGTTTGGGTTTGACTGCCAAATCAAACCAACCCGTGGCTTTGGATTTGGTCGTTACATCACCGACGCTCACGATCGCGCCCTCAAGGGGCAGATTGGTCGTTTCGTCCAAAATTACGCCGGAAAACCCCACGTTCTTGGGTGTCGCCCCAAGGTCATAGCGGCGGTAGGCATAGCCGCCGTTGCCATCACGCGCGATGAGGTAAGTCGATTCAATGCCGTGTTCGGGAACATGCAAATCGAATGTTTCGCCTGGACCCTGCTGCGCGCTGCTTCCGTCATTGTTGCGCCAGATATATTCAATTTTATCGTTGTCAGGGTCAACCACATCGGCAACAGCACGTACCGCCGCACCAGGCGATTTTAGCCTTACTCTCGCGTTGCCCGACGCCGCATGTAGACTGATTTCGCGGATGCGAGGTGCGTGATTGGCAAGATTAAGGGTGAGCTCTTTGGTTTGCCCCACAGTCGCCTTTCCACTTGTCGTCGCCTTTTCACAGGTTGCGGTGACGTCATAAGCGCCCGCCACTAGATTGATGAGCGCAAATTCGCCGTTGGTGTTGGCGCGCACCTGTCGACCGATCGTGCTCGTTCCCGAAGGCGACGCGGTGACGGTCGTCGACACATTGAGGTTGAAGAAATGATCGTTAACCCAGCACGGACGTCTGTCCCCAGTTAACACCGAACCCATGACGCGCGCTGGCGAAACAGGGGCTAGAATTGTTCGCAGTGCAACATCATGCCCAGACACACTAAAAGGCTTAGTGCACGCTTTGGTCCCACTAATATCCCAGCACACAGCATAGCGGCCCACCTTGGGCGCGCTAAATTCAAAATAGCCGTTGAGCGCCGATTCGGTATGGGCCACGTCAGATTGGCCGATCAGGTCTCGCAGTGTCAACGGAATATCTGGTAGCTCGACCGCAGTATTTTTGCCAACTGTTGCAGCCAATGGTGTTGCCATACTCGCAACCGCAATCGTTCCGGTGACGCGGGGATCTGAACTGACGGTCGAATGGCCAGCGGGGTTCTTGCGCAACGGTGACTGGCTCAACAGGTGGCTCGCGACGCCAAAAATGGTCAATAGACAGAAGAACCCGGCGCCAACAATTTTATAGCCAAAGTTCAGTTGATTGAATTTCTGCGTAAATCGGAGCATAGTGCACTACCTCATGAGTCATTGCTTGACGTGAAATGTACATGGGGTAGTGGCTAGAGGGTGCAAACCGTTACAGACTGTTTTAAGAGCGCCAACTTTTTTGGAACCTCTTCGAGCAGTTCCTTAAGATCTTTCAAGGTGTTTTGCTGATGACATCGCATGATCGCGAGCCTATCAACCGGCTTGTTTCCAGGATCGCGGAGATCGATGCCGGCGAGATCATAGTAGGCCAACCGGAACTTGTCCCAGAAACGGGCTTCTGGGAAGCGTCAAGGCCGGTTCGAGGACGGATGGTCACTGCCTCGAAACTGACCGGCCATCGGACGCCATGTCACCATTGCCTCACACTCGCCTCACATGAGACGATTCACTCTCATGCACAAAACCGAGTCGCGCGACTTTTTATCGAGAAACCTGGTCCTGCAAACC
The DNA here is from genome assembly GCA_036512375.1 of Candidatus Angelobacter sp. Taxonomy (GTDB): domain Bacteria; phylum Acidobacteriota; class Terriglobia; order Terriglobales; family Acidobacteriaceae; genus Angelobacter. The sequence goes on from DATCAX010000819.1 coordinate 2,231, forward strand.
GACAGTTACAAGTTCACTCACTGGAAGCAATATCCGCCGGGGACGGAGTACGTTTACAGCTATTTGGAATCGCGCGGCGGGATGTTTTCCCAGACAGTATTCTTTGGCCTGCAATATTACCTGCTGAAATATCTGTCCGGCTCCGTGGTGAACGAAGAAGACGTAGTTGAGGCGCGGAATTTTGTTGATCGCCACATTGGCCCGGGCATGTTCAACTTCGAAGGCTGGATGCATATTGTCCGCAATCTGGGCGGCAAATTGCCGGTGGTGATCAAGGCAGTGCCGGAAGGCAGTTCAGTGGGCGTGCAAAACGTGCTGATGACGATCGAGAACACTGATCCTGCCTGTTACTGGCTGACGAATTATCTTGAGACGCTGTTGCTGAAAGTCTGGTATCCGATCACCGTAGCGACGCTTTCACACGCGATCCGCAAAGTGATTCTGGAAAAGCTGCACCGCTCGGGTGATCCGTCACTGATTGACTTCAAGTTGCATGACTTTGGCTATCGCGGCGTTTCCAGCGAGGAGACGGCAGGCATTGGCGCGGCAGCACACCTCATCAACTTTAAAGGCACCGATACGGTTGCGGGAATCCGGGTGCTGCAACAGTTTTATCAGTCGCAAGAGATGGAAGGTTTCAGCATTCCGGCGGCTGAGCACTCCACGATCACGGCGTGGGGTCGCGAGAATGAAGATCAAGCCTATGAAAATATGCTCACGCAATTTCCGCAGGGGCTGGTGGCCGTGGTAAGCGATTCATACAACGTGTATGAAGCTTGTGAAAGGCTGTGGGGCACCTTGCTGCGCGAAAAAGTTGAACATCGGCAGGGAACGCTGGTGGTGCGGCCGGATTCAGGCAAACCGCGCGACGTGGTACTGAAGGTGCTGGATATTCTAGGCTCAAAATTCGGTTATGAGACCAACGCGAAAGGCTATCGCGTACTCAACCCAAAAATTCGCGTGATCCAGGGCGATGGCGTGAACTACTGGACCATTCAAGACACATTGACGGCGATGAATCGCGCAGGCTGGTCGGCTGACAACATTACGTTTGGGATGGGCGGCGCACTGCTGCAACAACTGAATCGCGACACGCAGCAGTTCGCATTCAAGTGTTCGAACGTAACCGTAAATGGAGATGACCGCGACGTCTTTAAGGATCCAGTGGAAGGCCATGACAAGGCGTCAAAGCGCGGGCGGCTGGCGCTGCATTTTAAAGATGGCAAGTGGAGTACGGTACGGCTGCGCCGTGGGGTTGATGATCCGGAGGACCGGCTGAAGCCGGTTTTTCGCGATGGAGAATTGCTGGTGGAGCAGAGCGTCCCGGAAGTGAGAAGACGGTCGCGGCTGGATGAAAGTGGCGCAGCGAAGTCAGGCGGCTAAGTCCCAGTGGAAGAAGCGGGATTGTTGGCAGTGGTTTCAGCTTCAAGAGATTTAAAAAATCTGGCAGCAAGCATGTTGGCTGTGGCCTGAATCATGCGCTGGCCGACGCTGGCGATGAGGCCGCCAACGTTGACGTCGCCGGTATATTGGATTTCAGTTGCGCCGCCCGCTTCTTTCAAATTCAGTTCGCCTGAGCCTTTTACGAATCCGGGCTGGCCTTTGCCTTCAACGACGAGCTTGTAGTGTTCCGGCGCGACGATCTCCTGAAGGGAAACGGTGGCGGTGAAAACACCCTTCACCGGGCCAACTCCAGCGGTGAGTTTGGCGCTGTACTGGTTGTCACCGGTTTTTTCCATCTGCTCACAGCCCGGGATGCACTTCTGCAGGATGGCCGGATCAATGAGCGCGGCGAAGATGCGATCACGCGGGGCGTCGATTTTCTGGGTGCCTTCAATCTTCATGAGAAGCTTCCAACACAGAGGAACAGAGGAGACGGAGGATTTGGAATCGGTTCATCTCAAGATTAACCTAGTTATTGGTGTCGAATTGAGATGTGCTTGTCAATTCTGCACTCTA
>DATCAX010000820.1:0-2940 GCA_036512375.1 Candidatus Angelobacter sp.
CAGATTGAATACAAGTTCAATCGGAAATGATCCATCAGCGGAACGCGCAACCAGAACGGCGGGTTCGGCGTGGATGGAAGGTATAGGAAAGATTTCTAGTCGAGGTATGGCGGGTTAAAAGACTGGACCACCGGTAAATACCCAGTTGCACGCCGGAGTATTCGCGGGAATCGGAAAATAGGTTGTTTTCATGAGGTCGTCGCTCGCAAGGAAGCCGCTGAGTGGGGCGAGTGACTTCCTAGAAGCGGACTTCCCGGCACCAATACGGCCTACTTCCTCGACACCCGCCGCAATCGCTCCACGTTCAAGGCTGCGAAAACCTGATCCGGCGGGCTTCCGCAGGAGCGCAGCAAAGGAGTCCATATAGTGACACCGCCGTCCGCCCGTCGACACTCGGCCGGTTGGTTCTCCTTCACATAATTAACCTAACCATCTTTGAAACCTCGACTTAGCACAAATTGTTACGTTGGAAGGCCGCGTGCAACTGATTCGAAACTGACATAGCCGCCGAAGACTGACGACCGAAAGAAGCCCCTCAAATCCAGTTGGATTGGTTTAGCATGAACTACTGCCGTTAGAAGAGTGCGATCTCAGATGCAGTAGACAGCAGGGCGTGTTCTGCTGGCCGGCGATGCCAAGTAATCCACGGCGGAGGACGAATGAGACACGAGGCGACCGCGGTTGGCGGCAGAGTTGCGGCACCGAAGGAGGCCTGGCACGTGAATGCTGTTCGCGAATCACCGGTGCGTAGATTCGTCCTGGGGTTTCTGACGGGATCGGCGGGTGTACTCATCGTTTGGGCTGTCGTGCTTCTTGCTCGTCCATTGCTTCTTTCCGCACAGACGCTCCACTATGCGAAAAAGCCGGATGTGAAGAATGGAGAGAAGGTCTACAAGGGTGGCTGCATCGCGTGTCACGGGAGCGAAGGGAAGGGTGCTCCCATGGCCAGTACCGTTTTCCGGCGGGCAGATACGTTTCCGGACTTTACGGACTGCGCAGGGACAACGCCCGAGCCGGACGGTAATTGGAAGGCAGCGATCGTGCATGGCGGGCCATCGCGTGGGCTCTCGCAGATTATGCCTGCGTTTGGAGATCTGCTGACGGACGAGGAGATCAACGATGTGATCGCGTACATGCGGAGATTCTGCAAGAATGTCCACCATGATCCGCTGGGCGAGCTAAATCTGCCACGGGCATTGGTAACGGAGAAGGCGTTTCCAGAGAACGAGATTGTGATTTCGACAGCGGCGAGTGCATCAGGAGCGCCAGCGTGGACTACGGATGTCATTGATGAACGGACGATCATTGACGCCCGGACCCAGCTTGAAACCGATGTTCCGGTGAACTATGCGGCCCAGGCGCACAACGGGAGGGCGGGTTTTGGGGACATTACGCTGGCGGTCAAGCGGGAGATGTTTTCCAGCCTGCGGACGGGTTCGATCCTGAGTCTGCAGGGCGGTATCTTGCTGCCGACCGGGGACAGCAAGCGAGGGTTCGGTGCGGGGACGACGCAGTTCGAGCCCTTCGCGGCGTTCGATCAGCTGTTCAAGGAGAACACATTTTTGCAAACCCAGTTGGGAGCGGACCTGCCGGTGGATACAAGCGTCGCTCCGCGCAGCATGTTCTGGAGGGTGGCGGTAGGGCAGGCGATGGCTCCCGACCATATGCTGGGACGGCTGTTTTCGCCTATGGTCGAGTTTTTGGCGGTACGTGATTTCAAGCCGGGGGCGAGTACCAACTGGGATGTTCTGCCGGAGATGCAGATCACCGTAAGCAGGCGACAACACGTCCGGACAGGCTTTGGCGTAAGGAAGCCGTTCACGAATACACAGGGGCGAACGCCGCAGGTGCTGTTCTATCTGCTCTGGGACCGGGCGGATGGGAAGTTATGGAAAGGTTGGCGATGAGACGCCATTGGGGTAGTGCGGTTGTTTTAGGGCTCGCAGTGATCTGGGCTCCGGCAATGCTGCGCGGCCAAACGCAGACGCAGAACGCGAAGGGCGACAAGACGCCTCCGGGGACTTTTTTTCGCACATCGGAACGGTGTGTGGCTTGTCATAACGGGCTCAAGACGCGTTCGGGCGAGGACGTTTCAATCGGGTTCGAGTGGCGCGCGAGCATCATGGCCAACTCATCCCGCGATCCTTATTGGCAAGGAAGCGTGCGGCGCGAGTCGATGGATCATCCCGAGTCGAAGCAAGCGATCGAGGACGAATGCTCGATCTGCCATATGCCAGCTGTCCGAATGGCGGACCGGGATGCGGGAAAGCACACGCAGGTCTTTTCGCTCCTTCCTTTGCAAAAGTTTCCCAGGGGGGACCGCGCCGCAGCAGATGGGGTCACCTGCTCGGTTTGTCACCAGATTGAGAAGACGGGGCTGGGAACGGACGCGACCTTCGTCGGAAATGTGGTCTTCGCGAAACCGATCCAGAATGACGAGCGGCCCGAGTATGGGCCCTTCGACATCGACAAAGGGCACCAGACCGTGATGCACTCATCGACAGCGACGTACTTGCCGACGAGGGGCGACCATATACGCGATGCGGGTCTTTGCGGGAGTTGCCATACGCTGTACACTGCGGCGCTCGGGCAGAAGGGTGAGAAGGTGGCGAAGTTCCCGGAGCAAATGCCTTACCAGGAGTGGCAGCATAGCGATTACGCGACCAGGCAGACGTGCCAGGACTGCCAGATGCCGGTGGTGAACGAGGCTATAGCGGTGACGTCGCTGTACGGCCAGCCGCGCGAGGGCATGCACCGGCACGTATTTGTCGGATCAAATTTCGTTATGGAAGGGATGCTGCAGGATCATCGCGACGAATTGGCGACGGAGGCGCTGCCCGAAGAGATGGATGCGGCGATGAAGCGCACGACCGAGTTTTTGAAAACACAGGCGGCGAAGGTGACGATTACCCGGGTCGATGCGACGCCGAATGGGCTTTC
>DATCAX010000821.1:0-3204 GCA_036512375.1 Candidatus Angelobacter sp.
CCGCAGATGCCGGTGCCTCCAGCAGAGATGTTGCAAGGAGTAGCTGTAGCTGTTCCGCCGTTTCCGGTGTCAGTTGCCGGTACGGGGCTGGGCGGGATAACAACGCCGCCACCGCTGGTCGCATCCGGGGCTGTCTGGCTATATGTGAAGCTGGTGGTGGAAGCAACGGACGCGACTGTGAATACGCCGTTGAAACTCGAATCTGCCACGCTCGCGATTGTCACAACATCGCCGGCCAATAATGTATAGGGCTGGGTTGTCGTAATTGTGACGGTATTGGAAACGCGGGCTGCTCCGGTGGCTGCGACGATAGGAAGCGGAGGTCCCACAAATTGCGAACGCTGAAGAACCTGGTTGTAGGTAAAACTCGTTGGCGTTACTGAAGCGATCGTGAATACGCCCGTGAAGGAAGGGTCCGTCACCGAAACTGTCGTCGCTGGGACTGTCGGCAGAGATACAAGCTGGGTAGGGTCGGCCACGGAAGTGATTCTGACCACCTGGCCGGCGACCAGTTCATGCGGCAGCTGAGTATTAATTGTCACCACTCCGTTGACCGCGGTACCTGCCACCGTATTAGCACGCACTGCTCCGAACGGCGCAACACTCGACGAGACAATGGGAATAATTCCGCCCGCGGTTGTGGTGACGTCCAGTGTGTCTGCAACAACGGCCGACGCAATTGATGGACCGTGATTTGTGATGCTGACCGTATAAATGACAGGCTGACCAGCCGCAATCGGCGCAGGCGTAGTTGTAACGGCAAGGGAGAGGTCAGCGCTGGCGCAGGAACGGGTGGGATAAGCAACCAGGTCCTGAATATCACCGGGCCGGTTGATGGCGACGTCAGCCAAGTTCCCCAGCGTGGCGCGCGGATTGATCCTGAAAGAAGCCACGCCAATACCTTCGTCTGCGGCGAAGAGATATGTTCCAGAAGGGTCGATGGCGATTCCTGCAGGCGCATGGGAGAAACCCACACCGCTCACACTGCCGAAGCTGGCCAGGCTTCCATCAGCAAGAAGCGCAGCCGGATTGATTGTGTCACTGAGCTGATTGCTTGCAAAAAGAAGCTCGTTGTCCGGGGTGAGCACCGCTGTATTACCGCCAGACCCCGCGGCTGAGAAAGGACTGCCCGAGATGGGTGTCAGGACGCCGGTGGACGCAACGCTCCAGGCATCGGTAAGAGTCGTGCTACTGAGGCCAGTCTCGCTTCCATACAGCCGGTCACCGGCACAAGTCGTTTCCAGTCCTGCTATGGATCCGGTACCGGTTTGCGCGAAGGGCGAACCAGCAACACCTGAAAGCCCTACTACTCCGGCGACGACGTTGATGCTGTAAACGGAAACGCTGGTGAGGTTCGAAAGAGCAACGAACTGGCCGGTTCCATTGGAGATGATTTTCATCCCGGCGCTGGGTGAGCAACAATTCGGAACGGATGAGTTGGCCGTAAGAACTCCGCCCAGGCCGATGTTGAAAGTATTAATCTGGCCGTTGCTGGCAGCCATCAGGTACAGGCCGTCGGGCGTGGCCGCAAGAGAAATGCCCTGGCAACTATCCAGCGTTAATCCACTGGCAAAAGGCGAACCCGCCACGGCCGTCAAAGCGCCATTGGCCGGATTAATGGTAAAAGCGCTAATGGTCTGTTCGCCACTATTGGAGACGAATAAAGTGTTGCCGCCCTGGCCGATAGTTATCCGATTGAGGCCGCGGCACGCAGCAGGCACGCCGCTTCCACCGGTCGCTATCGGGGAACCCGCCAGTTGAGTAAGGCTGCCGGCTGGAGAAACTGAAAATGCGGCAATGCTGTTTACTGGTCCCTGGTTGTTGACATATACGTAACTTCCCTGAACAACTTGTGCAGACGAGGGAAGAGCCAGCGCCATGACGAGCAGGAGCGCTGTCATCAGCCAGGTTGAGAAAGACAGCTTTTTCACGATGCCTTGTTGTGCGTAAACTTTGTAGCGCATTTTATTTCTCCAGAGATGTGTGGAACGTAAGCTCAACAGTTGCCCGCGGAAGACAGAGGTGCGCGAAGGAAAGGGATGGAGCCGGCGCTCCAGAATCAGAAACGCTTTCGGTGATCGTGCCGGCGCCTGAAAGAAGTGCAGTCATGCCGCCCCTTCAAAGGACTCGTGACGAGAGTTTCCCCGCAAAAATCAGATACAAACCAACTGAAAAGGGGGAGCCCGGAAGGGATTACAGCTTTCTCTTGCCCTGAAAACCAACGATCGTAGTGTGGTGGGTGAGCCCGGAAGGTTCTAACCCGAAAAATTCGTGCAGTGAGACAAATGGAGAGTATGAGAACTGGATTAGGTTTTTCTTAAAGCCACATTAAAAATTCAAAATGTTTGTTTTGAACCGCCAAAACAGGTGGGACCGCTGATTTGACAGGAATTAGGAGGGAATGGCTGGCAACGGTGGGGGCTATGCTTTACCGCGCTTTCAGCGCTTTCCCAGCGCATCCGGGCACCAGTCTTCTTCTCCGGTTGGAGCGGGCCGCCTGGCGGCACGGCGCTGGATCTCCTGCAGCATGCATTCCAACTCGATCAGTGCCTTAGGGTACGCCGGTTTTTGTGAGTTCAAGAGCGGATAGAAATTTCTGATGACCACGGTTTGCTGCGAACCATTGCGGCGCAGTTCCATCTTCTTTTCCCAGTTGAAGTCGATGGTGCGTATCTGGGAAGGAATCTCCGCGGGTATGGAGCGTATCTCATGGCTATCAACAAGTTTGGACAACTCATGCAGCTTCTGCGGCGTGAGCCGGATGATAAAGCTGCCGGTCTTCCGGTCATTCCCTTGTTCCTTATAGCTGACGCGTCCATCGGAAAAAATCTTCAGGTCCTCAGTGTGTACCTCTTCCAGCAGCGGCCCTTTGATTTCATTGTGCGAAACCAGGATGGGCGCCGGAGCGTCCTTGGTGATGGCAAACAGCGGCAATAAAAAAATTAAGGCGAGAAATTGGAAGCGCATAAGCAGAAGTTTACCTCAGGTGATGGCAATGGCATCAAGGCAAGTGGGTAGTTCGTAGCAATAAAAAAGGCTGGCGATCTTCCGCCAGCCTTTGGTTAAGAGTTGAAGTTACGGAACGATGTAAACGTGTCCCTGACCGTGTTGCAACGTCTGCGGGAACAGGACTGCACTGTTCTGCAGTGACTGATCAGGAATGAACATTCCCGGATCATCCGCAATCGCCAGGTTGGCCTTGGA